>JAFGNC010000160.1 GCA_016927175.1 Gammaproteobacteria bacterium
AGGACGCCGTCTGCGCCATGTTCCGCGGACACGGTGATATGCCCGCCCTCGGGCGTGTGCTGGGCAGCGATGCCCAGAAGCGTTTCGAGCACGCGCAGGATTCTGTCCTGATCGACGTCGACACGCGGCAGCTCGATGTTTGCGTCGAGTGTCACGTTGAGGCCCTTCTCGACCGTGAGCGGGTCGAACCTCTTACGGGCTTTCGCCAGCAGGATGGAAGCCGGAACACTCTCGAGCGTCAGCATAGAGCTTGCGGCCGCAACGGCGAGACCGACGTCCATGAGATCGTCGGTAAGGCGGGCCAGGCGCTCGGCCGATTCGGAGATCGACACGGCAGCGGCCCGAGCGGCGCCACCGCCCTCCTGGTCCGCTGTCAGAGGCTCCAGCGCGTCTGCACTCAGCACGAGCTCGGCAAGCGGACTGCGCAGCCCCTGCGAGACGGAGGCAAGAAGCTCGCCGCGCTCGCGCAGAGCGGTGCGCAGGGCCGCCTGCAGCCGGTGCCGTTGCGCCTCGTTCTCGGCAAGAAGCTTTGCCTGTTCGCGCTCTCGAGCCTTGCGCGCCGACACGTCCCTGACGAACGCCTGCCACCGACCGGCCCCGATCATCCTCGTGCGCACCTCGACCGGCAACCAAACGTCCTCCCTGCAGCGCAGCGACCACTCGCCGATGCACGTTTCGCCGCGTTGCATCCGCGTTTTCCATTCCGGCAACCGCCGGTGGTCGTCCGCGGAAAGGAACTCCGCTACCCGTCTGCCCACGATATCGGTGCGAGATCGACCGAGGAGGCGGCAGCCCGCCTCGTTGACGTAGGCCCACCGATCCTGCGAATCGGCGACAAGAATGGGATCCGGGGCAAAGTCTACGATCGATTGTAGGTCTGCCTGGTTCATCAGATGAATCTTCACCGCTGGTGGCACATGCACGCGTCTTGATGAACCTAACATCGGATTCGCCCTCGGCCTTTACGTGAATCCCGACATAAAGGGCTCCATCGGTTTTCGGATTGCCGCAATCGGGACCGGAGGTTTTCGGGCTCGGCTCCGCGCAGAGCCGGTCGAGCCTTTTGAACGCGGCAGGGCTTACGCCGTCACAGGTCCAGCTTGACCGCGATGCCGACATTGCCGAACGTCGCCCACCTGACGGGTTTGCTCCGGCAGAACTCCGCGAACGCGTTCGGCCGGCCGATCTCGCGAAGGCTGTGCGATACCAGCACGTCATCCGAGGTCAGAACTCCCCCGATTGGCAGGTGCGCGAATGCGGTCTCGAATTCCCAGTGCATGTGCTCTGCCGTATGCAGACTGTCGTGATGAAAGTGATCGATCGTCCCGAGCTGGCGGAGCAGCACCGGGAGACGCCTGCGGCTGTCACCGAGAATCAGGCGCCAGCGCTCCTGCAGGCGCGAGGGCACGAAGAAATCGTGCGGTGGCTCGTATGGATCGCATTCGAGATCGATGCTGTATAGCGTGCCCTCGCCGTTTCGATCGAGCGCATCCAGAATATGCGCACTCGATGCTCCATAGAGAACCCCGGTTTCGACGACGACGCGAGGCTTCATTACGCGCACTGCCAGATGCAGCGCTTCGCAGCCGAAAGCCGGAGTGGTACCGAGCCGATGGGGTCGCTCCCCTCGGTCGAGCCGCCGGCGTCGAGCCCGGAAAGACTCGGCAAACTCGCTTTTCTTGTACTCGCGGTACAGCGTGTGGGGGTCGGTTCGCGAGGACTCTTCGGTCAGAAATCGTATGACGCGGTTGCGTTCTCGGACCTCTTTACGCCGTGCGATGCGCGCCAACAGAATCAGGCGCAGTAGAGCGCGCTCCGGGTGACGGAGCGCTTTGGTGGCCGCCTGGAAAGGGGGCGCATGAAATTGGCGCAGCACGAGTCACCTCCGTGTGGTCTGTTCCGGCCGACACGCGCTCCGTGCATGCCGTTCTGACGCAACCGGCGCTTTCTCCGCCAATGCGGAAGCACCGCTTCCGGTAATACCCTATGTAGCTCGCCTACGCAAGCTCAGCGTAAGCGGGCGAGGTCCGCCCGCGAGAAGAGACTCGGCCGGAAGAGTGATCTATGCACGGCCTAACTAACATAGTTCGCGGTAGCATCCCGTCTGCGCAGTAAGACAGCGCCGACTGCGCGATTGCTGACAAGGGCAAATCCGTCGCGAGGCGGAGACGCAAAGCCACCGATCTGCGGACCACGGGCAGATAGCGGGGTTACCAGCAGTGAGTCGGGTCGTGCCGGTCCAGGCACGACTGCGGGCCCGTGTTGATTCCCCCGAGCATCCGCCCCTCCCTCGAGCTCGTCCCCGGGTCGTCGGTTGCGCGAGGCGCGCGGACCGGGTTGAAGGGAATCAATCGCAAATGACAATTCAAGCGTCGAAAGCGCGGCTCTCAGCTTTGACAGCCTATTGCATCGTGCTGACCGCGTGCGGTGGTGGCGACGACGGGGCTCCTGCCACCGAGAATCCGCCCGAGCAGCCGCCGACGGCGGAAGAGCCGTCGCCCGAGGCGCCGTCCGACGAAGTGCCGCCGCCGTCGGTGCCTCCCCCGACGGAGCCGACGGGAAATGAGCCGCCCTCAGCCGTGCTGCCTCCCGATGAGCCGCCTCCGGCAGAAGTGCCGCCGGCGGAGGTCGAGAACTCTGCACCGACCATCCATGGTTCCCCGGCGGCCGCCGTGCTGTACGACACGTTGTATCAGTTCACCCCCGAGGCCGACGACGCCGATGGCGACGTTCTGCATTTCAGTGTCACGAACGCCCCGCCCTGGGCAACCTTCGAGCCGGCGTCCGGCAAGCTCGCGGGGACGCCGCGAGCGGAGTATATCGGCGCCACGTACGACGATATCGTGATCAGCGTGTCGGACGGCGCTGCGGAAGCGCAGTTGGAAGGATTCTCGATCGGCGTTCAGGCCTGGGCGGATGGTGCCATCGAGTTGAGCTGGGTTGCGCCGACCGAGAATACGGATGGCTCGCCGCTGACCTACTCGGTCAGCTTCATGATCTATTGGGGCACGGAATCCGGCGAGTACCTCAACGAGATCTCCGTACCGGCCGGCCTCGACCGGTACGTCGTCGAGGACCTGGTGCCGAACACCTATTACTTCGTCGTGACCGCAATCGGCCCCGACGGCGAGGAGAGCGAGTACTCCGAGGAAGCATACGTCACCGTGACGTAGCTCATACCGGTTCCCGCTGCGGGCGCTGCGGGCGGCCGTAACGCTGGCACCGCCAGAACCGGCTGTCGCCAAAGGAATGGTGCCAGCCGCGCGGGAGCTCTTTTCTGCCGCAGTTCGGCGACACCGGCGCCAGCGCCGTGAATCCGCCGAATCAAACGCTGCTCGCCCGATACTTCGACTCTGCCGACGAGCGAGTGTCGGGGAGAGGTAACACTCCCCTTGCCTTCAGCGCGCCGAGAAAACGTTCGAATCGGCGCAAAACGGCGCCGTCACGGGTAAACGGGCTGGTGGCACACCAATTGCACTTCCGGTCCCCGAGGGGAAGCCGAAGTGCTTTCGTTGATCTGACAAACACACACGGAGAAGTGACAAATGAAGAAACTTTCGATCTCGCTGTTGGCCCTGGGATTCGCCGGTACGGCACTCGCGCAGGCGCCTTCCTTCGAGGAAGTCGACGCGAACATGGACGGCTCGATCAGCCAGGAAGAGGCTGCGGCGGTTGAGGGGCTCGACTTCGCGACGGCCGACACGAACCAGGACGGTTCGCTCGATCAGGCGGAGTACGAAGCGGCATCGGGTGGCGGCGCACAGTAAGAGCTGCCACTCGCCCCGTCGGCGGGCGGAGCCGGCACAAGGCTCCCCCGCCTCCTCTCCTGGTCATTGGGTATGGGCGCACCGGCTTCGGCCGGTGCGCCGTTCTTGTGCCCGAGCGGCCCGGATCGACCGCGCCGGCCGCGCCGCGCAAGGTCCGCTTATCGGTATAACGCACGTTCGCGCACGTGCAGCCGCTCCGCATTTTCTTTTTGTGTGATGGCTCTCGCAGCCCTGCGCGAGCGTTGCCTCTAAAGTCCCGAACCGGTTGAGCGGCTTTGCCCATCTGAGTCCCACAACTCTCCTGGTCGACCTGCCGCTCTCCGGCGCGCCCGGACAATAAAAGTCTCCGCGCGAGCTAGGCCGGGCGCGTTTCTCATACGGCGGGGAGCGGGGGAAGCACACTGACCACTTTCATCTTCGTAGTGCTGGTCTGCGTCGTTGCGGTTGCGGCCCTCTTCTTCTACTCGCGCGAGAAGGAAAAGCCCTCGACGACTGCGTCGCGGCACGCCGATCGATCGGAGCGCCAGTATGCGGGCGTCGCGATCAAGCCCGGCAGAAACGCGTGCGAGGCCGCCGAGAGCCTGCGCGGCAGGAAGCTGCTCGTCGGCGAAGCGCCGCCGCTGCCATTGAGCGGCTGCACGAGTGATCACTGCAGCTGCGTTTTCCGCAAGTTCGATGATCGACGCGCGGGCGAAGCGCGCCGATGGTCCGACGTCGGCATCGACGCGGCTCTGTACGCCGGCGACGAACGGCGGGCTCAGGACGACCGCAGGAACGGCTGAGGCGGCCGTTACCGCCGCCACGACAGCTCGAAGAACACCCGCAGATCGTCACGCCCCTCGACGTCCGGAGCGATCAACGGCTGCGCGAGCTCGAGTCTCGCGATCGTGCCGTCATCCCGCAGCGCGAGACCGAGCCCGGCGGTTGCCGCCGAGTCGCGGCCGGGCACGTCCTGCTTCCACACCGCACCGACATCGTAGAACCCGTAGATGGACGCGCGGCCCAGCCATCGGGGCGCGGCGGGCAGGTCCCGTGCCAGCTCGAGCTTGGCGCCGATGCCGGAGTCGCCCGCGAGCGCGGCGCGCTCGAAGCCTCGTCCCAGCCGCTCACCGCCGATCTTGAAACGCTCGGTGAACGGCAGCGCGTAGCTCGAGTGCTGCGCAAAGCCGTCGAAACGCATCGTCCATCGCGGCGCGATGCGCGCGAGCCTCACGAGGTCGAGGCGCAGCAGCGTGAACTCGGCGCTGCGCGGATCGGTCTCGAGATCGAGCGCGGTCAGTCCGCTGCCGAGAGCGCCGAGGCCCTTGACGATCTCGGCGGAGCCCGCGTATTGCACTGCGTCGCCGCGCCAGATCTGATCCATGCCGACGCTGAGCATCCTGAGCTGCTCGTCTCGAAACGAAAAGTCCGCCCTCGAGATCTCGAGACCCGTAGCCTCGAGCTCTGCCGACAGTGAGGCGGTCATCCGCGCTCCGGTATACAGCGGCAGCGACCCTGTGAGGCCCAGCCGGTCCCGCACGAACAGGTCGTCCAGATCGAGACCGCTACGATCGGGTCTCGCCCTCGACCGGAGCCCGCTCAGCACGATTCGCGCGCCTTCCCGGCCGACGTTCCAGGCGAGCAGAGGTCCGGCGCCGCGGTACTCCTCGTAGTCCGTCGCCGCTGCGAACAGGATGCCGGCGCTCAGGGATCCGCCGGCCATGCCGTCGGCCAGAAGCTGGCCGAGCAGAAAATGCGGGCCGATCTCATCCGTGCCGCGATTGGTCAGCCGCAGCGAAGCCCCCACCGGCCGGAACTCGGCGTCGACGTCGAGCCGGTAAGCGTTCGGAAGGTCCTCGACGCTTTCGGTAGCCGCGGTCAGCTCGAGACCCGGCAGAGCGCGCATGCGCCGCAGGACGTTCTGAAGATCGTGCCGCATCAGAGGGCGCTGCGCCGTCAGCTGTCGGCCGAGACGCTCCAGCTCGTCGCGATGAGGACCGGGATCGCCGCCAATCGCAATCGACGCGATGCGGGTCTCGGCGACGTCCATGCGTACGATACCGGCTTCGACCAGCGCGCTGTCGACGCTGATCCGAGGCCGCGGATAGCCGTCCCGCTGATATCGATCGGCGAGCGCGGTAACGATCGCGGACACGCTCGATCGGTCGATCGGCAGCCCCAGATGCGGGCCGTAGATCTCGAACAGCTCCGGCGCCGAATACACGCTCGATCCACGGATCACGACCGACGACAGCCGGTGCGAGTCCGCGACTTGCGCGGCGGCCGGCGTTATAGCAAACGGCGCGAGGATTATGCAAAGCGAGAAGGAGCTCGTCAGCGCCTGAAGGAGTCGGGAGGTTCGGCTCTGGCTTCGGCGCTTCGTCAAGGCTTTCGCCGGCTCTGCACGGGTCAGGGCCGCGGATTATGGCGAAACGCCGTGGACCGCGCCGTGAGCTCTCTCACATCGCCGGCATCGACAGACATTTAGGATGTCGTCAAAAGAAGACGGGGGCGGACCATGTTCCGAGCGCGGCAGCACGACGCGGCGCGCATCGCTCTTTCGAGCTGCGCGGCGCTGTTTCTCGCATTCCACACCGCTGACGTCACTGCGGCAGTAGCCGGACGCGCGGCCGAAGACAGCCTCGTCAGGGTCACGAGCGCCGCCGGCGGCATCACGGTGACGGCCGCGCACAAGCGTCTCGCGGACATTGCCGCTGGCGACGTCGTCGACCTGCCGGCACACATCGAAACCGGCGGCGACGGCACGCTCGGTCTGCAGCAGTCGCAGACGCACATCTCGATCGCGCCGAACTCGGAGATCGAGATCCCGGCGGCCGCGAGCGACGGCCAGCTGATCGCTCGCCTCGTGCAGTGGCGCGGCAACGTGTTCTACGACGTCGAGCAGCGCGGCATCGAGAAGCTCAGAGTGGAGACGCCGCATCTGGTCGCCGTCGTGAAGGGAACCCAGTTCAACGTCGCGACGCAAGGCGATACTACGACGGTGTCGCTGTTCGAGGGGCGCCTCGAGATCCGCACACCCGATGGCGGCGACGTCGTCGAGATCGAAGCGGGCGAGATCGCGATTCGATCCGCGCAGGACGCGGCTGTACGGGTCCTGCGGATGGACGCGGCGGCGCTGCCGGCTGCATCGGCCGTGACGGCCGATGCGTCGGCGGCTCCGAC
>JAFGNC010000161.1 GCA_016927175.1 Gammaproteobacteria bacterium
GCGACGCGAAGCTCGCCGTCCGCCGTGACGTACGTGCCGCTGTACCAGTTGCCGGTGATCGTGTCGGCGAGCTCGGCGAGGTCGGGCGCATCGTAGACGCCGCGCGCGGCGAGATCCTCGACGGACGCGGGCGTCTCCGGATCGTCGAAGCCGCCGCGGCGCCACAGCCCGGCGAGGCGGCGGGTGCCGTCCGTTCGGGTCGCGAGCGCCTCGAAGTATTCGCTGCCGATCGCGTCGTCCTGCAGGTCGTCGAAGCCGGTCAGCACGCGGGACATGCGCAGAAACTGATCGAGTCCGAGCGTCGGCGCGCTCCGGTCCTGCTCGGCGGCCGCGTCCTGAGCGGCGGCGCGGGTCCACGGCGCGGCGGCGAGAGAGGATGCGAGCAACAGCAGGTCGCGGCGAGTCAGCCGAACGGGTGCCGGGGCGGCTGCATGGCCGCCCGGCAAGTCCGGTCGACGATGAGGTAGAAACATATGCTCGGCTCCGCCGTCTGCGTGGATCGTCAGTAGCGGGACGCGCCCAGCCTCACATCGGCGTGCTGCCATGCCTTGTCCAGCTCGATCCGCACTGCCTCGGCTTCGCCCGCTTTGCCCTGTGAGCGCAAACTCTGCCACAGTCCGTACAGCGACCATCCGTTATTCTGATTCCATGCGAGGTCACGCACGTAAACCGCTTCAGCTTCGGCGGCGCGGTCGGCCTCGATCAGCGCCGCTCCGAGGAAGCGGCGCATCGGCAGTGGCCAGCCGGGCGGCTCCGTGTAGGGCAGGGCGTCTTCCAGCGCGACGGCCCTGCGGAATGCCGGTACGGCAGCCTCCGGATCGCCGTCCGCCTGCTCGATCTCGCCTTCGAGAGACGCCGACGCGACGAGCAGCTCGCCGTTGTTCGGATCGTGACTGTCGATGAAGTTGCGCAGAGCTGCGAGCTCCTGCCGCGCTTCCCGGAGACGGCTCAGACCGGTCAGCGCGCTGCCGCGCATGTAATGCCACATTCCTTTGAGGCGTGCGCACTGCTCGTCGGGCGCTTCGTCCACGGCGGAAAGTAGCGTGTCCCACTTTCCGAACGCGCGCTCGACGAACCACAGTGACACGCTGTTGCGGTCGCCGGCGCAGGAGCCGTCGCCGCTGAAACGACGCGCCGTTTCCAGTGCAGCCCGCGCGGCCTGGAGGGATTCGGCGTAGTTCCCCATCTGCATCGCCGCATACGCCATGAAGTCGTAGGCGTGCCATGCGTGGAACACGTGCGACATCGGAAGCGACGTCACGAACGGCAGGTCTCGATCGCCCCACGCTGCCATGAAGCGTTCGTCCGCCTGGACGGACCGCCGATTCTGCGCCACTGCATCCGCATAGTTCCCGACGCGAATATAGATGTGCGACGGCATGTGCACGACGTGACCCGCGTCCGGCATCAGCGCTTCGAGCCGGTTCGCCACCGCAATGGCCCGCTCCGGCCGAGTGGACGCCTCGTACAGATGGAGATAGAGGTGGTGGGTGCCCGGGTGAGACGGCACGAGACGCATCGACCGTTCCAGCGCCGTGGCGACTTCCGCTGTTCCGGCCGAAGGTGCCCCGTCTTTCTCCCAGTACTCCCAGGGGTGCAACGTCATGAACGCATCGGCGAACAGGGCCGCGACGTCCGGATCCTCCGGATACGCTTCGAGCAAGCGACGCGTACGCTCGTGATATGCGCGGTCGCGCTCGTCGCGCTGTGGATACGTGTCCGCGTCATAACGGACGTACAGCGCTTCGATCAGCGCGCGCTCGATCGGCGGCGCGGCGTCGTCGACCAGCTCGAGGGCGCGGCGGATCGTTTCGAGACCTTCTCCCGCAGGGTCGTCCGGCCGGCCGGCCCTGCGGCTGTTCGGGTTCGGAGCGATCGCGAGCGCCATGCCCCAATGGATCATCGGCTCGGACGGCGCCAATCGGTCGGCCTCGCGGAAAGAGGCCAGTGCCTCCGGGAAGTAATACGCCCACGCGAGTCTCAAGCCCTGGTCGAAATACAGCTGCGCGGCTTCAGAATCCGTCGAGATCGAGCGGGAATAGGACCCGGTGCCGTCCACCAGCGTCGCATGCTCGCCCGGCGTCTGGGCCCGGGCGAAGCCGGCGGCGAGCAGCAGCAGGCAAAAGGCGACCCCGGGACGCGATGGCTTGCAGCCTCGCTGCCCCGACGGCCGCGTGATGCGAAATCGAATGAAAGCGTTTCTGCCATTCGGCCGGCTGACCCGGTCGAGATTCATCCAGCCGCTGAACGAGTGAGCCAGCTGTGAAGAGCCGATTGCCATGAGAGCGTAATCCCTCTGCGCCGTGATGCTGGCTCGGAAGCAGTTCATTGTGCACGTTGCGCCGACCGGCTCAACTCATCTCCGGTGCCAGCGCCGGTCATTCGGTGACGCCGTAAGCGCGGTCCTTCCACCGCGCCCGAACGCCTCGCCAGTAGCGAATCGCCGAGTCCCAGGTCATGCCGAGGAACAGCGCGCCGGCGAGCGGCAGCGTCAGCACCCACGCCGCCGGCAGCGCATAGAACCGCACGACGGGCAGGTACGCGAGGCCCATCGCCGCCAGCGCCGCGGCCGCGACCACTGCCGTGTGCATCGAAGTCGTCGTCAGCAGCGCCGCGACCGGTGCGACGAACACCAGCAGCATCGCCGCCGTCGTGCCGAGCAGCAGCAGCGGCGAGTAGCGCAGCTGCGTGAACGCCGTGCGGCTCACCATGCGCCAGAAGTCGCCGAAGCCGTACGGGCGAAGGCTCCGCACGGAACGGCTCATGCCGATCCACGTGCGGTGGCCGCGGCCTTTCAGCGCGGCGGCAAACGTGCAGTCGTCGATCAGCGCGCCGCGCAGCGGCGCGAAGCCGCCGAGACCGCGCAGCGCTTCGGTGCCGACCAGGATGCAGCCGCCGGCCGCGGCCGCAACGCGGCTTCGCGGCGAGTTGGCCAGTGCGAACGGGTAGAGCAGCTTGAAGAAGAACACGAACGGCGGCGCGAGCAGCCGTTCGGCGAACGTCCGGCAGCGCAGCGTCGCCATGATCGACACGAGATCGGCGCCGGTACGCTCGGACTGCTCGACCAGCGCGGCGATCGTGCCCGGCGCGAGCTCGATGTCGGCGTCGAGAAGCAGGACCCGTGGCCGCTGCACGCGCTCGAAGCCCTGTTCCAGCGCCCACAGCTTGCCGCTCCATCCGGCAGGGCGCGGGCGGCCCGACACGACGCACAGCGAGGTCGGATGAGAGGAGCCCGTGTCCGCTGCGCCCACGCAGAAACGCATGCAGAGCTCGGCTGTGCCGTCGTCGGACTCGTCATCCACGACGATGACGTCGAGACCGGGACCCTGGCGCGACAGGGCCGCGAGCGTTCGCTCGATCACGGCCGCCTCGTTGCGAGCCGGAATCAGCACCGTGACGTCGTCGAGTACCGGGCCCTCGCTCGCGGCCTCGAGCCGTTCGCGCACCCGATGGGGCTGCCACGGCAACAGCAGCACGGCGGCCCATGCGGCGAGCGCGACAGCGCTGGCGACGGTCAGCAGCATGCTTCGGCGCTCGAGTCAGCGTCCGGGGCCATGCCGTTCCCTGCGTGCCCGGACGCGCCGGCGGCGGCTATGCGGAAACCGTCGGCCGACGGAAATCGATGGTGCGACACGGAGCATAGAGTACACGTCGCGCTCTTCGACGGCAGCCGCGGCGCTCCTGGTCGATCGCCGCCTCCGGCCGCTCGAGTGATCATGTTGGCGATATAGGCGCACCGGCGGAGCGTATGAGAAGATCTCGCGACGATCACCAGGGGGGACTTCGATGGCTATCGGACGGACGGAACGCGCGGCGGGACGTGCAGCTTCTTTCAGCGCGGCCGGGCGTGGGGCCTCTCTGGGCGCGCGCGCTCCGGCACCATCGAGGCGGCGCGGGCCGGCGTCCGCCGCGGCGGTCGTCGCCGCCCTCGCCTCGCTCGGCGCGTCGACCACCGCGCTCGCGCATCACGGCTTCGGCCGGTTCGATCGCTCGAAGGAGGTCGAGTTCACCGGTGTGATCACCGGTATCGACTTCGTGAACCCCCACTCGTATCTGCGGTTCGACGCGGCCGGCCCCGACGGGGAAAACATCGCGATGCGCTGCGAGATGCGCGCCGCCACGCTGCTGCGGCGCTCGGGCTGGTCGGAGGAGATGTTCGTGATCGGCGCGGAGGCCACCGTCTTCGGCTTCGGCCACCGCGACGATCCCGCATCGTGCTATCTCGAGGACATCAAGATCGGCGACGCCGCCGGCTTCAACCGCAACGATCAGTTCGAGACGACGCGGGTCGACGGCTCGGACCGCCCGCTGCGGCTGCCGTCGGGTGAGCCGAACATCTCCGGCGACTGGGCGCAGGAGCAGTACGTGATCGCGGTGCCGCCGAGCGGCAGAGGGACGCTCGTGCCGAAGAGCATGATCGCGGCGGTCGAGTCGGGCGAGATCGCGATCGAGGACGTGCCATCCGCCGGCTGGGGTCCAAGGCCGGTGACGTTGACCGAGCGCGGGCAGGCCGAAGCGGACGCCTTCAGGATGTGGTCGCCCGAAGACAACCCGCGCCTGCGCTGTCGGCCCACGAGCATCATCTTCGACTGGGTGTTCGACGGCGCCGTCAACCGCATCGATCAGCAGGAGGACCGCATCGTCATCGACTACGGCCTGTACAGCTTCCGGCGCGTCATCCATATGGACATGGACGCGCATCCGGCCGGCGTCGAGCCGAGCTACGCAGGCCATTCGATCGGCCATTGGGACGGTGACGTGCTCGTCGTCGATACGATCGGCTTCGAGCCGGGCGTCATCGCTCCGCCGGTGCGTCACAGCGATCAGCTCCACGTGGTCGAGCGCTTTTCGCTGGATCCCGCGACCATGGCGCTGACGCGCGACTATGTCGCCGAGGATCCGGTCTACTTCACCGACCGCTACGTCGGCTCGGACACCGTGCTGGTTGCCGACGTGCCGTACGTCGCGCATCCCTGCGAGGAGCTCGCTCCCGAGTTCGTTCCGGAGGCGGAGGGCCGGAGATAAGCGGACGGGAGGGGCAGGCGCCGGCCCCTCAGTGCCGGGCGGCAGACGGTAAACCCGCTTCGGGCGCCGAAGCGCTGCTCCGGCATCGTGAGCCCAGACGCCACCGCAATCGCACGCCTGCGATCGCGCGGGTTTCCGACGGCCATTGTAATATGGGCGTGCTCACTCGAGGATCCTTTGGCGATACGACCAGTCTCGAAGGAGGCAGCCATGAAAGCCCTGAACCTGACGACACTCATTCTCGTTATCGTCGGCGGTCTGAACTGGGGCCTCATCGGTCTCTTCGGATTCGATCTCGTCGCGGCTCTCTTTGGCGACGGCTCGCTCGTGTCACGCGTCGTCTACATCCTGGTCGGCTTGTCCGCGCTGTGGCAGCTGATACCCCTCGCTTCAGCGTTCGGCACGGGCGAAGTGACGGCCGAACGAGGCCACCGAGCCTGACCCGAGGAGGAGTCCCGCGCTCGCTTGCGGGACTCCTCATGTAAAGCGTTTCGGCGGACGTCCCACACCGGCGTCAGGGACGGCATCTGCAGCGCGACGAGCTGGACACCGTTCGACGTTCGCTCGTTTTGCGACCCCGTAGGCGGCCCGAGCGGCGCCGCTCCGGCAGGCTATTGCGCCGGTCCAGAAGCGAAGAGCCGCCATGACGCAGCCCGCAAGCTCCGGCGCCGCCGCGCCGCAGGTTCGTCTTCTTTCCCGGCGGCGTCGCAGAGCCGGCGGCCGCTGGGGTCTCGTGCTGTTCGCGCTGCCGTTCCTGATCGGCTGCGTCTTCGTATCGAAGATCGCGCTCGTGCCGATGCTCGTCGACGCGCACCGGATGCAGTCCTGGGTCCAGGGCGAGGCCCGGCTGAGCAGCGCGGGTGTGGACGTCCGGCGCAGCGACGACTCCACGACGTACCAGGCGCGCGCGACGTACACATATGAATACGAAGGCCTGACGTACAGCGGCGACCGCGTGGCAGTCGGCGGCGGCGCCGACAACATCGGCGACTTCCAGCAGAAGCTCGGACAGGAGCTGCGGCGCGCGTACGAGAGCGGCCGGCCCGTACCCGTCTGGATCGATCCCGACGATCCGCGCGAGGCCGTGCTGAACCGCGACCTGCGCTTCGAGCTGCTCGCGCTGCTCGGTGCGCTGGCGCTGATTTCCGGCGGCGTCGCGCTGGGCCTCTTGTGGTTCGCATTGCGCAAGCGCCCGACGCCTGCCGTCGGAGCGCCCGACAAGCCGTGGCTCGAGGTGCCGGAGTGGGCGTCTCCCGAGGTGCGAAGCAGCGCGCGTCGCAACGTCTACGCGGCATGGTTTTTTGCTGCGTTCTGGAACGTGATCGCGATCCCCGTCGGCTTCATGACGACGCTCGAGTTTCTCGACGGCAACCGTCCCGCGATCTTCGGCCTGCTGTTCCCGCTCGCAGGTCTGGTACTGATCGCTTGGGCGCTGAAGGCGACGGCGAACTGGCGCCGGTTCGGCGCGACCGTGCTCGCGATGGATCCGTACCCGGGCGCGATCGGCGGGCAGGTCGGCGGCACGATCGATCTGCGGCTGCCGTACGACCCGCGGCTCGCGTTCAACACGACGCTGAGCTGCCTGTACAGCTACGTCAGCGGGTCGGGCAAGAATCGCAGGCGCAGCGAGCGCGTCGTGTGGCAAAGCGAGGGCATCGCACACGCGCAGTCGCACATGCGGGGTACACGGCTCGAAGTCCTGTTCGACGTCGACCAGGGCCTGCCGCCGTCGGACGTCAAGGACCAGCGCGACTATCACCTGTGGCGGCTCAGCCTCGCGGCCGACATGCCGGGCGTCGATTTCGACCGCAGCTTCGAGATCCCGGTGTTCCCGACGGGCGAGCAGGCGAAGGCACTTCGCAGCGGCCTCAGCACGGAGCACCCGCTCGCGGCAGAAGTGCGCGGGCGCGCGATCGAGCGCGTGCTCGACATGAAGCGCGTCGCGGGCGGGGCGGAGATCTTCTGCCCGGCGTTCACGGCGCCCGGGGCGAAGCTCGCGGGGCTTGCCATCGGTATCGTGCTGCTCGCGGCCGCACTGCTGACCGGTGGAACCGACATGCCGCGCGTTCTGCGCTTCCTGCTCGGGGCGCTCGGGGGCGCCGTAACGGTTGCATCGCTCTACAACCTCGTGCTCAGCCTGCGCGTACGCATCGACTCGTCACAGGTCGAAGTCCGCAAGCGGCTGCTCGGCTTACCCGCCGGCAACGCGACCATCCCGCGGCGCGACGCGAAGTCGCTGGTGCTGAAGCAAAGCTACAGCTCGCGATCCGGCAACAGGCACAGGATCTACTACAAGCTGCAGCTGCTGACCCGCGACGAGCGTCGGATCACGATCGCGCACAATCTCGTCGGGCGGGAGACGGCGGCGCAGGCGCTCGAGGCGTTGAGCGAGATGACCAGCATTCCGGTCGCTTCGGGCGAAGCCGCGGCGTGAGCTCGCGGCCGCGGGGGCCCGTCGGCGGGGGGGCATTCGCGGAAGCGGCGCTGATCGTGGTTTCCCCAAGGCCCGAGCATCGGCCGGTCATCGGTGGTTGAGCTCGATTCAGAGGCGACACTGGCGAGACCTTGCGGCGTACGGCTGCGTTGCACGTCGATCATGCGGCGCCATAAGCGCCGTTTATTGATTTAATGGCGATCCAACAGTTGAATGGATAGGTGCGCCATGCGGTTCAAGCGCTTCGACCTCAATCTGCTGGTCGTCCTCGATACGCTGCTGCGCGAGCGCAGCGTCTCGAAAGCCGCCGAGCAATTGAACCTGAGCCAGCCCGCGACGAGTGCGGCCCTCGGCAGGCTGCGCCAGTATTTCAACGACGAGATCCTGGTGTTGCGCGGCAGGCGCATGGTGCCGACACCGCATGCCCAGGGGATCACGCCGATCGTCGCAAAGGCGCTGGCGGACATCGAGGCGCTGATTTCCGCTTCGACGGTATTCGATCCGGCGACGTCGCAGCGCACCTTTCGGATCTGTGCGTCCGACTACGTGACCGTCGTGCTCCTGCTGCCGTTGCTGTCGGAGCTGGAGAAGAGCGCGCCGAACCTGCGCATCGAGATCACGCCCCCGTCGCCGGAGGCCCTGCCCGCGCTCGAGCGAGGCGAGATCGACTTTCTGCTGACTCCGGAGCAGTACACGGCCAAGGATCACCCGCGCAAGCTTCTGTTCGAGGAGCGGCACGTGGTCGTCGGCTGGAACGAGAACCCGATCTTCCGCGAGCCGCTGACGGAGGAGAAGTTTCTCGAGCAGGGGCAGGTCGTCATCGCGCTGAGCCACGCGCCGTCGTTCTCCGAGCAGGAGATGGGCGAGCTCAACCGCCGGCGGCGCATCGACATCGTCTGCTCGTCGTTTCTGGCCGTACCGTGGCTGTTGCCGAACACGCGTCGGCTCGCGGTCATGCACGAACGCCTGGCGAGGATCATGACCGGGAAGCATCCGCTCGCGATCGCGCCGCTGCCGTTCGCGTTCCCGCCGATGCGCGAGATGGTCCAGCACCACGCCGCGCGCGACACCGACGGAGGCATCCAGTGGTTTCTGCAGCGCATCCTCGAGCGCGCCGCGGCGCTTCGAAACGAATCCATGTGACGAATTCGATCCGATCAGGACAATAAATTTGGAGAATTCGCCGCCGCCCGTACACTGGGGCTCAGCGCGCACCGCACGCGGACCGATCAGGGCCGGGTGCGCGCACGGCGCGCGCCGCGATCGATCAGCCGACACCGGCGGCGGGCAGCAACGAACGCAGCCACGGCGCCGCCGATTGTCGTGCGACCAAGGGGGGACTGATGCGCGAGGCTCGTATTCTGATCATCGGCGCCGGGATCGGCGGGCTCACGGCGTCGATCGCGCTGCGCCGGCGGGGCTTCGAGGTCGACATGATCGAGCGGGATCCCGCCTGGTCGGTCTACGGCGTCGGCATCATCCAGCAGGCGAATGTCATCCGCGCGATGACCGAGCTCGGCATCATTCAGGACTACCTCGAGGCCGGTTTCGGCTTCGACTACGTCGACGTCTTCGCGCCCGACGGCACGCACCTCGCGCAGGTTCCGTCACGCAAGCTCGTGGATGCCTATCCCGCCAACCTCGGCATCGCGCGGCCCGCGCTGCACGAGGTGCTCGGCCGCTGCGCGCAGGCGGCGGGCGCGCGTATCCGCCTCGGCGTGACGGCGACGTCCCTGAGCGGCGGCGACGAGGTTCACGTCGAGTTCTCCGACGGGAGTGCCGGGCGCTACGACATCGTGATCGGCGCGGACGGCCTGAATTCGACGACGCGCGCGCAGCTGTTTCCGGACGCCCCGCGCCCGCAGTTCACCGGCCAGGGCGTCTGGCGCCACAACTTCCCCCGTCCGGCCTCCGTCGTCAGCCTGCATGCGTACGCCGGCAGCTTAGGGATGGGGCTCGTGCCGCTCGCCGATAACCTGATGTATCTGTTCCTGACGACCCCGGAGCCCGGTAATCCGCATTACGCGCGCTCGGGGCTCGCGCGGGCGATGCGGGACAAGCTTCGGGACGCGGCGCCGGCGATTGCGGCCTACGCCGACCAGATCGCCGACGACGACGCCGTCGTCTACAAGCCCCTCGAGTGGATCTTTCTGACCGGGCCCTGGCACAAGGGCCGCGTCGTGCTGCTCGGCGACGCCGTGCACGCGACGACGCCGCACCTCGGCCAGGGCGCCGGCATGGCGATCGAGGACGGCATCGTGCTCGCCGACGAGCTCGCGCGGGCGGCCGAGCCGGAGGAGGCTTTCGCCGCGTACCGCGCGCGCCGCTTCGAGCGCTGCCGTTACATCGTCGAGCAGTCGAAGGCGATCGGCGACAGCCAGCTCGGGCTGCTGCCGCCGGTGGACCAGGCAAAGGCGACGCGGGAGATGTTCGAGGTCGTCGCGGCGCCGATCTGACCGGAGCCCGGCCCAACGCAGCCCGGCCCAACGGAACGGCCCCCACGGAACCCGGCTTATAAGGAGTCAACGATGTCGAGAGTGAGCGAGATCCGGTATGTCGGCTATGCGATGCCCGACCTCGAGGCGGAACGGCGGTTCTATGTCGAGAAGTGGGGGCTGCGCGAAGCGGCCGATCGCGACGGGCTCGTGTACCTCGCCGCCGAGGCCCACGACGAGCCGTACGTGCTGCGTCTGCGCCAGGCGCAGGACAGGCGCATCGACGTGATCGCGCTCGCGGCGCAGAGCGCCGCGGACGTCGACGCTCTGTTCGCGAACGTCGAGCAGGCCGGTTGCCGCATCATCTTCCCGCCGACGGCGCTTCAGGGCTTCGGCGGCGGCTACGGCTTCCGCTTCTTTTCGCCCGACGGGCTGCCGTTCGAGATCTCGAGCGACGTCACGCGTGGCGCTGCGCGCCGTCTCGAGGCGAGGGAAGCGATTCCGGAACGGATCAGCCATATCGTGCTGCATTCGCCGGATCACAAAGCGGCGACGCAGTTCTTCGTCGACGTGCTCGGCTTTCGCGTCAGCGACTGGCTCGGGGACTTCATGTCGTTCCTGCGCTGCAACGAGTGGCACCATCGCATCGCGTTTCTGCCGGGTCCGCCGTGCCTGAACCACGTCGCCTACGACATGGCGAGCCTCGACGAGATGATGCGCGGCATCGCGCGGCTCCGTGACCATGATGTCGAGCTGCGGTGGGGCCCCGGCCGCCACACCGCGGGGAACAACACGTTCAGCTACTTCGTGACGCCGAACGGCTTTGCCGTCGAGTACACGGCCGAGCTCGAGCGCGTGGACGACGCGACGTGGCAGCCGACGGTTTACACGCCGGGACCCGGCGTCATGGACCAGTGGGGCATCGGCGTCGGCGGGCCGAAGACGATGCCGCACGCCGAGCCGGACAAGGGCCTGTTCCAGCCGGCGGAGATCTAGTGTCCTCGCCCGCAGACACATCAGCGCATTCGCGGCGTCTCATCGGGACGGGACACTAGTGGGCCTCTTTCAGTACTTCCCGGACAACTACGTCTGGAATCTTTCCGTCAACATGGCGCTCGAGAGCGGCGGCCGGATCGGCGAGATCGAGGACATGTGCCGCCCGCTGCTGGAGGCCGCGGCGCGCGGCGAGGACGCGGGCACCGCGGAGTTTCTGGCGCAATGGGTCGCGATGGCCGACAAGCTCGGCGCGCTCGCCGGCGAGGACGAGGCGCGGGGCCGGCTGCTGTCGGCCTCGGCGAAGCTGCAGCGCGCGGCCCTGTACTACCTCGTCGCGGAGCGGATGCAGGGCCGCGGCCATCCGGGGCGCGAACAGACGTACGCGAAAGCGCAGAACACGTTCCGGCATGCGATCGGCATCGGCCGGGAGAACGCCGAGCGCGTCGAGATTCCGTACCTCGGCAAGGCGTTGCCGGCCCTGCTGACGCGCGCGCACGGCGCGAGCGGCCAAGCGCCCTGCGTGCTGTACGTGAACGGTCTCGACAGCTGCAAGGAGCTGCTGTACTGGTCCTGGCTGCCGCATGCGCTCGCCCGGCGGGGCGTCGCCACGCTGTCGGTGGATCAGCCGGGCACGGGCGAGGCGCTGCGGCTGCACGGCCTGCCCGCGACACACGAGAGCGAGCGCTGGGCGAGCGCCTGCTACGACTGGCTCGCAGCGCGCGACGACGTCGACGCCGCGCGCATCGGCATGGTCGGCATCTCGCTCGGCGGCTATTTCACGCCGCGTGCGATGGCGTTCGAGCCGCGCTTCGCGAGCGGGGCGGTGTGGGGCGCCAATCACGACTGGGCCGAGGTGCAGCGCCGGCGCCTGAAGCGCGAAGGCGAGAATCCGGTGCCCCACTACTGGAACCACGTGATGTGGGTGTTCGGCGCGAAGGACATGGACGAGTTCCTCACGAAGGCCGACGGCATGTGCCTCGACGGCATACTCGACCGCATCCGCGTGCCGTTTCTGGTCACGCACGGCGAGCGCGACCGGCAGATCGCGCTCGACTACGCGCACCGGACGTACGATCAGCTCGTGAACAGCCCGCGCCGCGAGCTCAAGATCATGACGGCGCGCGAAGGCGGCGTCGAGCACGTCGGCGCGGACAATATGTCGTTCGCGCGCGATTACATCGCCGACTGGTTCGCCGAGACGCTCGGCGGCTCACCGGCCGGTTTTCCGGGAGGCTATGCACAATGAGTGGAGTACCGTTTCGCCGCATCGTCACGGGCCACGA
>JAFGNC010000162.1 GCA_016927175.1 Gammaproteobacteria bacterium
AGCCGGTGCAGGGACCCTTCGATGCGCTCCGCACGGCTCCGGAGCGGCCCTTCCGGAGCCTCGGCGATCAGGCGCTGCGCCTGCGCGAGGGTCGCCGCGATCGGGGTGCGCAGCTCGTGCGCGCTGTTGGCGGAGAAGCTGCGCTCGGCCTCGAGCACCCGGCGCAGCCGGTCGATCAGCCGGTTCACCGCGCGGGCGATCGGCAGGATCTCGGCAGGCACGCCGTCCGCCGCCACCGGCGAGAGATCGGCGCCGCCGCGTGCCTCGATCTCGTCCGTGAACCGGCGAAGCGGACGCAGCGTGAGACGCACGAGCCACCACGCGCCCAGCAGGCTGAGCGGCACGAGGAGCGCCAGCGGGATGACGAGCGTGGCGACCGCTTCCCACGTCGCCTCGTCGCGATGCTCCAGCGGCTCGGCCACCTCGATCACGATCGTGCCGCTGACCGCGGCCTCGCCGTAGAGCCTGTGCGTCGCGGTCTCGTGGAAGCCGGTGGAAGGCGTCTCCGGGAACACGGCCGGATCCGCATCGTGCGAGCGCAACAGCACCCGGCCGCCGTCGTCGCGCACGAGGTACGTCAGGAACTCCTCATGCTCGACGAGTGGCGCCACGAGCCGCCCCGTCAACTCGTCCTCGCGTTCCATGATGTCGATCACGGCGAGAGGAAGCAGGCGCTGCGCGGTTTCCTGCAGCGCGCTGTCGAAGGCCTCGTCGAACTCGTGCCGGATGACGAGCCCCGTCCCGACCGTCGCCACGAGCCACAGGGCGGTCACCCCGAAGGCGAGGCCGAGGCCGAGGCGGCGCTGGAGGCTTACCGTGCGCTTCATGGCTGGCCGAGCCTGTAGCCGACGCCGCGCACGGTCTCGATCGCCTCGCGGCCGAGCTTCTTGCGCAGCCGGCTGACATGCGCCTCGATCGTGTTGCTCTCCACCTCGTCGCCGAAGGCGTAGAGACGGTCCTCGAGCTGGCGCTTCGAAAGGATCATCCCCGGCCGCTGCAGCAGCGCCTCGAACAGCGCCCATTCGCGGGCCGTCAGGTCGAGCGGCCGCCCTTCGCGGAACGCCTGGCGGCCGGCCACGTCGACCTCGAGGCAGCCGTGCCGGATGAGCGGATTCGGGTTGCCGGCGTAGCGCCGCGAGACGGCGGCGACCCGCGCGGAGAGCTCGCTGAGGTCGAACGGCTTCACGAGATAATCGTCGGCGCCGGCGTTGAGCCCCGTAATCCGGTCGGAGATCTGGTCGCGGGCGGTGAGGATGATGACCGGCGTGGCGTCGCCGGCGGCACGGCGCTTCTTAAGGAGATCGAGGCCGCGCCCGTCGGGCAGCAGGAGGTCGAGCAGGACGAGGTCGTAGGGCACGGTGCGCAGGCTGTCCTCCGCGTCGGCGACCCGCTGCACCCAATCGACGGCATGGCCGTCGGCGACACCCTGATCGCGCACCGCCTCCCCCAGCGCCTCGTCGTCCTCCACCAGCAGGATGCGCATGTGCCGTCGCGAGCCCTTCCTACGAACCGGCCGTCATTGCCGCGCAAAGCTGACGCCAGCCTGACGGCCCTCAAGCCCGAGCGTCAGGATAGCGTCAGCCGCTGCAGGAAGATTTGCCCCATCGCAACCAGGACACGGGAGATACCTGCGATGACGCGAACCCTGATGATCACGACCCTCGTTCTCGGCACGCTCGGCGCCGGCACCGCCTTCGCCAGCGAAGAGGCCTGCAACGTGCCGATGTCGGACTGGCAGCCGCGCGAAAAGCTGCAGCAGAAGCTGGAGCAGGAAGGCTGGAAGATCCGGCGCATCAAGACCGACGACGGCTGCTACGAGGTCTACGGCTTCGACAAGGACGGCCGCCGCATGGAGGCCTACTTCAACCCTGAGACCTTCGCGATGGTCCGTGGGCAGGAAGACGACTGACATGGGCGAGCCGAGCATCAAGGTCTGGGACCCGCTCGTTCGGCTCTTCCACTGGTCCCTGGCCGTCAGCTTCGCGGTGGCGTGGCTGACGGCCGAGGACTGGCGAGACCTGCACGAATGGGCGGGCTATGCGGCCGCCGCGCTGATCGCCTTCCGCATCGTCTGGGGCCTCGTGGGGCCGAGCTATGCGCGCTTCGGCAGCTTCCTGCGCTCGCCCGTCACCGTTGCCCGCTATCTCGGCGACATGGCTCGGGGCCGCGAGCGCCGCTACATCGGCCACAACCCGGTCGGCGGCGTCATGATCATCGCGCTGATCGTCGGGCTCGCGGCCACCGCGCTGACGGGCTGGATGTACACGCTCGACGCCTTCTGGGGCGTCGAATGGGTCGAGGAGACGCACGAGGTTCTGGCGAACGTCATGCTGGCGCTCGTGCTGATCCACATCGCGGGCGTGGCCTTCGCGAGCCTCCGGCACCGCGAGAACCTCGTCCGGGCGATGCTGGTGGGCCGCAAGCGCGCACCCGGGAGGGCCGACATCGCATGAGGCGCACGCACAAGAAGAGGCAAGGGGGCGCTCGTCGCGGGCGCCCCTTCGCGCGCTGCCGGCGCCGCCGTTCGCGGGAAGCCTCGCGCGAAGGCGAAGGAAGCGCCGCCGATGGCCGACGCGCGCGCCGGCGCCTCAGCTCCTGCGTCCGGCGGACAGCTCCATGATCTCGTCGGTGATCTGCTCCTGGCTCCGCGGATCGCCACGACCCGCCCCGGATGCTCCTCGGGCTTGGACTGCCTGTTCATTGCGCCTGCATGGCGAAGACGGCGCCATCCAGTCTTTGACGATGGTCGAGACGTAATCCGCCGGCTCCGCCGGAGGTCGCGCGTCCCTCCTCTGCGCGTGGTTAGTTTCGTCGGGCGGGAGGGGTAGCGACGTCGACCCTTTCCGCCAGGCTGACGAGACTGTCGTGCAACAGTTGCAGCACGTAGCCGGGATTGTGGACGTAGGC
>JAFGNC010000163.1 GCA_016927175.1 Gammaproteobacteria bacterium
GCGACTGGCACGTCTATCTCGGCACGTTCCCGGGCACCGACTCGCTGGGGCGGCCGATGCCGGGCCCGATCCGGATCAACATCCTCGAGGTGTTCAACGGCGCCGGCTACGTGATGATCTCGGGCCACGGCATCCCGTCGTACCAGCCGCCCGGCAATCTGCCGGCGCTCAGCGCTGTGAACGGCGTCGGCCTCGCGGTCGGGCTCGAGGTCTCGATCGTGTGGGGCAACACGTCGATCAACCTGTACCTGCGCGTCGCGGCGGGCTTCAACGCCGTGCTCGGGTTCGAGCCGTTCTACGTCGGCGGCCTGATGTACATCCGCGGCGAGCTGAAGCTGTTCATCGTCAGCCTGTCGGCGTCGGCCTCGCTGACGGTGCAGATCGGCGAGCGCGCCGACGGCACCGAGGTCTCGCGCATCGACGGCGAGGTGTGCGGCGAGCTCGACCTGTTCTTCTTCACGCTGAAGGGGTGCGTCGACTTCCACATCGGCGAGGAGAACAAGATCATTCCGCCGGCGCCGCAGCTCGTGAAGTCGACGGTGCTGGTCAGCCGCTCGCCCGCGATCGTGACCGGCACCGGCGTCGACCGCGGCATCGACAGCAAGATCGGCGACGCCGTCAACGGCGACACCCAGCCGCCCGCGAACGACATGCCGGTCGTGCCGATCGATTCGATCCCGGTGCTGACGATGGCGGCGACGCCGCGCGACGACGCGCTGACGATTTTCGGCGCCGCGCCCGGCGGCTCGCCCGGCGCGCCGGCCGACGGCTTCGTCGAGCGCGGCGATTTCGCGTACCGCTACGACCTGACCTCCGTCACGCTCGAGACCGCCGACGGCTCGCCGGCGCTGATGGAAGGCAACGCGCCGTCGGTGTGGTGGACGCTGAACGATCCGCAGGACGAGAACCTGACGGCGCAGCTGTCGCTGCTGAACTGGACACCGAACCCGACGCCGAAAGCGCTCGAGCGCACCGAGTTCCTCGAGGAGATCGTGACCGATCGCTGGGGGACCGTCTGCAACGAGGCCGCGCCGGCCGCGGCGGTGTTCTGGTCGTTCCACGACCAGCCCCTCGGCCCGTCCGACAAAGGCTGGAACCTGAACGGCACGGCGTGGCCGGATCCGCCGGACACGCAGCGCTCGCAACCGCCGGAGCTCGGCCTGCACGTGCGCGAGACCTGGCGCACCGGCGACAGGGACCTCGACCGCAAGCGCGGCATCGTGCCGGCCGTCATCGAGGGCGGGCTCGTTCGCTGCGCGCCGCCGCCGCGAGATCATGACGGCGGCCGCGACGTCGTCGCGCCGGGCGGCGGCATCACCGCTCCGCGCGACGGCATTACGGCCTCCGGCGGCGGCATCACGGCTGCGCGCGACGGTATCACGGCGCCCGGCGGCGGCACCGCGGTGCCGGGCGGCAACGTTCGCATCCCGCGCGACACGGCGGATCTCGGCGCCGTCTTCCCCGAGCTTTTCGATCCGCGCATCGCCGAGCGGCTGCGGCCGACGCCGTTGCAGCCGCTGCGCGCGGGCGCCGCGGCGCGCTTCCGCGACCGCCTGACCGTCGAAGCCGAAAGGCTCGGCGCGGCGACGGCCGGGACCGTCGGCACGCGCCGCTTCGAACGCCTCGCCGACGAGGCGCTGCGGCTCGACGAGGTGGTGCGCCGGCTCTCGACCGGCGAGCCCGTGCTGCGCAGCGCCGTGTTCGACGGGCTCGGCGGGTCGGGCGGCATGACGGCCGCGGCGCCGGCGACTCACGTGCCGCGCACCGACGAGCCACTGTGCGACGGGCGCATTCTCGCGTCGCCGCTGTGGGACATCGGACGGCCGGTCGTGTTCGGCGACCTGACGCAGTCGGACGCCGTCCAGGCGCAGCTCGACGAGCTCGGCCACGAGCACGGGCCGCTGTCGGACGTCGTCGCGATCGACAGCGGGGCCGTGTTCGACTGCCACATCCTGATGTGGGTCAACGCCCGGCTGCTGAACAAGGAGACGGGCGGCGGCCGCGGGCTGATGCTGCATTTCCGCGGCGCGGACGGCGCGCTGCTCGGCACGCGGCCCGTCCGCGTGTCGGACCGCGTCAGCGTCGTCGGACTGCCGGCGCGCTGGATCGACATGTCGGGGCCGTGGTTCGCGCAGGTCTACCACGCGGTGCTGTACGGGCAGACGCGGCTCGCCAACCGCGAGCCGGTCCGGGTCAGCTTCGACCCGCCCGAAGGCACCGTGCGCATCGAGATCGGCGTGCTGTACGAGAGCGCACAGATCGCGCAGCACATGGAGCAGCTGGGGCGGCCGTACTACGTCGCGGCGCTCGAGCTCACGTCGACGGCCGACCGGCAGCGCGCCGACTACGACGACACGCAGATCGAGCGCAACCGCTCCGTCGTCGAAAGCTTTCTCGGACCGGAGAGCGGCAACATCGCGCTGCTCTTCCCCGGCAAGACGTATCGCGTCACGACGACGGCCGACGTCACGGCCAGGGACGATACCGGCGCCGAGCAGCCGGGCGGCACGCAGACGGAGACGTTCTGGTTCCGCACCGACGACGAGGCGCCGAAGCGGCTCGACCCGTGGCTGCTGTGCTCGCTGCCGGCCGAGAACGAGCAGCACGTATTCGGGCACGAGGAGCTGAAGATCGTGTTCGCGACGAACGACGTCGACAAGCTGTACGCGGCCTATGGCCGCGAGCTGCGGGCGCGGCTGAAGGCGGCCTCGTTCCGGCAGGTGGAGGAGCCCGGTGTCGAGCACCCGCTGCCGATCGACGCGTCTACGCTCGAGAACGTCAAGGCGTACGCACTGTCGCCGTTCGAGCAGGTGCTCGTCGACGTGATCGCGGAGAACGGCCCGTGCGTCGCGGTCGACGAGGAGCGCGTGCGGCACAGCTCGCTCGAGATCCCGATTCCGCTCGACCCTTATACCGACTACATCCTCGACATCGAGTCGGTCGAGATCGGCGCGGCGCCGACGGCGGTCGGCGAGC
>JAFGNC010000025.1 GCA_016927175.1 Gammaproteobacteria bacterium
CCATGCCCCGAGCGCCAGTATCTGGTTCGGCACGGACGAGGACACGCTCGGCCGCGCGCGGATCGGTGACTGACGGCAACGGCCGCGTGCGGCGCCGTTGCGGCCGGGTCGGCGCGAGCGGCGACGCCTTGCCCGGAAACCCGCTCCGGCGGCGAGATAGTGCGCTCCCCGCGCTGCTCGCGTCGTCCGCGTTGCTGATCGCGCCGGCGTCCCACGGCTTTCCCGACGGGGCGCCGTGGGAGGCAGCGCGCGAGGAAGGCTGCGTGCAGTGCCATTTCGACGCGCCCCCGCTCGAGAACTCTGCCGCGGTGACGATCGACGGGCTGCCGTCGAACCCCGAAGCCGGGCAAACCTATCCGCTGACGATCCGGCTCAGCGACGGCGCCCTCGCGCTGGCCGGTTTCCTGCTTTCCGCCTGGCAGCGGGACACCGAAAGCGCGGGCAGGTTCACGGCCGGCGACGATCGCGTCGAGACCAATCAGGCGCAGGCGCGCTCGACCGAACAAGGGGCCTCGGCCGCGGCGCAATCCGGCGAGGCGGCATGGTCGGTCTCGTGGACGGCGCCGGAGCGGCTCGAGCCGCCGGTAACGTTCGACCTGTGGATCAATTCCGCGAACGGCGACCGCTCGCCCTTCGAGGACACGACGCACCACCGCATGTGGCAGCTCGGCGAGGCCGCCGCCGGCCAGCCGACGCGCTGACCGCGCTTACTTGAGCTCGAGGATCTTCGCGACGCGGCCCGCAGTCGCGCGCCCGCGATCGAGCCAGCTCGACACGGCGTGACGGCGGTCGCTGCGCACGATCGAATACATGACCGCATCCTGGAATTCGCCGCAGACGCAAAGGCGCGAGCGCAGCACGCCTTCCCGGACGCCGCCGATTTTCTCGGCGACCCGCTGGCTGCGGCGATTTTCGACCGCGGCGATGATCTCGATGCGCTCGATGTCCGTGTGCGTGAAGGTCCAGTCGACCACGCGCCGCGCGGCCTCCGCGGCGATGCCGCGGCCGGCCGCCTGCGTCCGGACCCAGTACCCGAGATTCGCGTACTTCGCGTGCGGATCGATGCCGCTCAGGCCGCATGCGCCGAGGCAGCGGCCCTCCGGATCGAAAATTCCGAACTGATAGATGCTGCCGTCGCCCCGGCCTTCGAGCGCCGCCTCGATCCACGCCTCGGTGTCGTGCGCAGAGTAGTCTTCGCGGCACCAGTCCATCCAGCGGCCGACCTCCGCCTTGGATTCGTCGATCGCTTCGAACACCGCGGCGACGTCTCTTCGTTCGAGCGGTCTGATGTCGATGTCCATCATGTCCGGCGAGGCCTCGTGTCCAGCATGCCCGGCCGGGCGGCGGGCCGGCGTGCGGACGTGAGCATGACCTCCGACCGCGGCGGACGCAACATGTCGCACATCCGGAACCGGAGTCAGGTCTCGGCGCAATCGGCCGCGCCGGCCGCGAGACGGCTCTTCAGCGCGCGCGGCAGGCGTTTGATCTCGAGCTCGCGCCGCAGCGCGTCGCCGCGCGCTCCCGCCGCCTCGGTGTAGACGAGAGACACGGGAAGCCGTGGGCGCGTGTACTTCGCGCCGCGGCCCGCGTTATGTGCAGCGACGCGAGTCTCGACGTCGTTCGTGACGCCGGTGTAAAGAGTGCCGTCCGCGCAGAGCACGATGTAGACGTGCCATTGCCGTCGTTGCTGTTCGCTCGACGCTGTCATCGGTTCCTGTCGCGCCCTCCCCGCGCGCGCCTGCGGCCCTGAGTGGCCCGGCGTGGCCCTGAGTGGCCCGGCTGTGGCCCGGCTGTGGCCCGGCGTGGCCCCGAGTGGCCCGGCGCGGCCTTGCGTGACCGAATTAGACGCCATGCGCGCAAGCCCGGGCAACCGGCTACGGCAAGGGGTCCGCGCGGCGGCAGCGCCGCCTTCGAGCCGCGACACGCGCGGAGCGCTCGGGCGGGCGCGAGTCCGTCCCGCGGCCGGGGTTGCGCACCTGCCGCGCAGCCGCACATAATCCGTAGCGGACTTCAGGCTCCGTCACTGTCCTGCACCGAAGAAATTACCGATGACCTCCTCGGCAGCACCGAACCCGCTCCGCGCCGCAGCAGCGCTTCCCGCGCAGCAGTCGCTCGTCATTGGGGTCCTGGTGCTCGTAGTACGAGTACTCGTCGAGGAGCGTCTGCGGGACTGACGGCTGCATAGAGCAACGAATTCAACCCCCGCCGGCGCGAGCCGAGCGGGGGTTTTTCGTTTCCGGGACTCCCTCTCTCTCGCGGCGGCACAGAGAAGGAGCACCACATGCCAACATCGACCGCTGAGGATCGGCAGAAGACCCGAATACTGTCGGGCGCCGACATCGTCGCGCGCCTGCTCGAGCGCCAGCGCGTGCGTATCGTCGCCGGCATTCCGGGCGGAGCGGTTCTGCCGCTCTACGACGCGCTGGCACGGTCGTCCCGGATCAGGCACGTCCTGGCCCGTCACGAGCAGGGCGCCGGCTTCATCGCACAGGGCATCGCTCGCGTGACCGGCG
>JAFGNC010000164.1 GCA_016927175.1 Gammaproteobacteria bacterium
CCGCCGAGGAGAAGCATCGCCTGCGCTCCAAGGAGCCGCTGTTCTACTTCGAGTTCCAGGCGCCGAACCGATTCAAGACGACGATTCTGGACGGGACGAAGGAAGATCTGTTGTGGGAGCGCCGGGACGGCAAGGTCTGGGTGCAGAGCTGAAGCCGCGCTCGGTCCGATGAAACCCGCCATCTCACCAGGAGCTTTCGAATGTCCACGACTCTGATAAAGACCAACAGTCAGCCCCGCACCCGTCTCGACGGGCAAGGCGAGGTCGCAGCGATCCTGAACAAGGCGCTCTGCGGCGCCGAGAACGTCGTCGGGGAGCTGCGCTGGCTCAACGCCGGCGAGCGCTTCGATGCGCGCCAGCTCGCCGACACTCACCAACTCATTTATCTGATGGAAGGCGAAGGCACGATCTCGCTGAACGGTGAGAATTACGACGTCGTCAAAGGCGCCGGCATTTATCTCGGCCCGTCCGAGACGGCCGGGATCAGCCAGCGGGGCGCCGCGACGCTGAAGCTCTTCCACCTGACCGTACCGATCCGCGAAGATCAGCAGCTGGACGACTGAGATGGCGCACCGCAAGCTCGGAGCCCGAAGCCTCTTCGTCGCGGTGACGCTGTCGGCAGCGACCGCGGTCGGAGCTCACCACTCGCAGCAACCGTTCTTCAAAATGAACGAGAACCTCGAGATTCAGGGGACCGTCGCGAAGTTCGAGTTCACGAATCCGCATCCGATCATCTACCTCGACGTGACGGACGAAACCGGAGCGGTCGTACAGTGGCAGATCGAGGGTCCGACGGCGGTGTATCTGACACGCGTCGAGGGCTGGAGCGCCGATTCGCTCGTGCCGGGGGAGCGGATCTCCGTGCGCGGCGCACCGCCGAAGAAGGTCGGAGCCCATGCGATGGCGGGGCGCGAGGTCGTCAAGAGCGACGGCACGCGCCTGCGGCTTTACGCGGACGACGCGCGCCGCGTGCTGGACCAGTAGCCGGACGGACAGGGCCCGCCGCGCCGCGGATCTCCCGCTGCCGCCGGCGCGGCCAGCCGCCGCGCCGAATCGGGACGCGCTTCTCCCACGAAACGAACCTGCCGGTTCACCGCACCGCCCGAACCGCGAGTCTCAATAATCTTCGTGATCGGCCCCGGCCGCTTGCCGCGGCCGCAAACGCACGGCTACCATGACTTTGGCTCGCAGGGGGTAGTTTTTATGACCAGCTTGCACGGGAGGAGCATCAGGCTCCTGGCGCTGCTGGCGGCAGTTTTCGGTTCCGCCGCGTCGTTCGCACAGATGGATTTTTCCGGCGAATGGCCCGTGGTCCGATCGCAGGACAACACGGACAACCCTCATCTCGGCGAGTACGTCGGGCTGCCGTTGAGTCAGGAAGCGATCCGGCGCGCCGAGATCTGGGACGCCTCCATACAGTCTCTGCCCGAGTGGCAGTGCCGCCCGCATTCGGGCGCCTACATCAAGCGCGGCCCTTCGAATCTCCGGATCTGGAAAGAAGTGGACCCGGCGTCGAGACAGATCGTCGCATTCCAGACCGAATGGCTGAGGTCTACGAACACCCCTATATATATGGACGGCCGGCCCCGGCCGCCCGAGCACGCGGCGCATACCTGGGGCGGCTTCTCGCTCGGCGAATACCAGGGCGACCGGCTGAAGGTCCGGACCACGCACCTGAAGGAAGACTACTACCGGCGCAACGGAGTGCCTCAAAGCGACCGGGCGACGCTGTCGGAATATCTGATCCGGCGCCGCTTCCGCAACGAGGACTATCTGACGTGGGTCATCGTCGCCTACGACCCGGTCTACCTGACCGAGCCGCTGATCCGCAGCACGGAGTATCGGCAGGATCTGCACCAGCGCGTGCCTCCCTACCCGTGCACGGTCGTGACCGAGGTCGTGCGCCCCGACGGCTATGTGCCGCATTACCTGCCCGGCACGAACGACCAGATCTACAGCTTCGCCGATGCGTACGATCTGCCGCGGACTCTTTATTTCGACGGCGCGGAGACGATGTATCCCGAGTACCGGTTCAAGCTGCAGCGGGCACGCGAAGCGCAGCAGAGAGACTGACGACGGAACCTCGGGCCGGCTCAGCCGATGCAGGACGACATGACGACAAGGATCGACCGACGAACGACGCAGCCGAGGGCCGCTTCGTGGCCGCTCGCCGCGGCGGTGGCGCTGGCCCTGCTCGCGGGAGGCTTCACGTGGACCGGCGACGCGTACGCGCAGCGCTCCGGCGGGCGGGGCGAGTCCGCAGCCGAGCTCGACTGGTGGCCGGTCCGCGAGAACGTCTGGATGCTGGTCGGCGCCGGCGCCAACATCACGGCTTCCGTGGGTCCGGACGGGGTGTTCCTGGTGAACACCGGGAGGGAATCCGACAGCGAGCGCGTGCTGGCCGCGGTCGGAGACCTTCAGGATCAGCTGAACGCTTTCGGCAAGCTCGATGTCGCGCTGCCGGAACGCGGCGGCGCCGAAACCAGATCGCGCATGCCGATCAACTCGCACCCGCCGCCGAAGCCGATACGCTACATCGTCAACACGAGCTCGCTCCCGCACAACACGGGCGGTAACGAGGCGCTGGCGGCGGCCGGCGTCACGTACAGCGGCGGCAACGTCGCCGGCACCATTGCCGACTCGGCCGTGGGGGCGGCGGTGCTGGCACACGAGAACGTGCTGGTCAGGATGGTCTCGGCCGGAGCGCCATTCGAAGCGCTGCCGACCGACACGTTCTTTGTCGACGAGTACAAGCTCAGCACGTTCTTCAACGGCGAAGGCATCCGGCTCGTCCACATTCCGGCCGCGACGACCGACGGCGACAGTGTCGTTTATTTCCGCGGTTCCGACGTGATCGCGGCGGGCGACCTGCTCGACATGGAATCGTTTCCGCGAATAGATGTCGAAAGAGGCGGAAGCATCGACGGAGTGCTCGAGGGCCTGAACTACATTCTGAATCTCGCGATTCCGGAATTCAGGACCGAAGGCGGAACGATGATCGTTCCGGGGCACGGCCGGCTGGCGGATTCGGCCGATGTCGGCTATTACCGCGACATGCTGACCATCATCCGTGATCAGGTTCAGGCGCTGATCGAGCGGGGCATGACGGTTCAGCAGGTCGTCGCCGAAAGGCCTACGTTCGGCTACGAAGGACGTTTCGGCTCGGACACCGGCGAATGGACGACCGAGATGTTCATCGAGGCGGTTTACAGAAGCCTGAAAGAAGAGTGAGAGGACTTTCCTCCAGGAGAGAAGGCGTATGAAGAGCAAAGTGATCGGAATGGCCGTTGCCGCGGCATTGATGGCGAGTGTCGGAGCTTCCGCTCACCACTCGTTCACGGCGACCTACGACGAA
>JAFGNC010000165.1 GCA_016927175.1 Gammaproteobacteria bacterium
AGCCTCGGCAGCTCCGGGAACGCGTGCGGCGCGCGCTCGGCGAAGAGCTCGCCGCGCTCGTTCATCAGGCCCGTGTCGCCCCAGCGCGCGGCCGCACGGTGCTCGCTGACGTGCACGACGAGCGCATCCGGCCACGAGCGGCGCAGCCGCGCCTTGTCCACCCAAGGCAGCGCCTCGACCCGGCGGCGCAGCTCGTCCAGATCGACGGACAGGAACCCCTGCCCGAGCTCCGGCGCGAGCGCGGCCTCCACCTGAACCGGCGTGACGCGCTGGAACGGCCCCTCGATGATCAGCCTGTCTACCGGCCGGTCCAGCAGCGTGCCGATCGGCTCCGCGGCGGCCAGCGCGCACGCGACCGCGACCGGCGGCAGCAGCACGGCGCCCCAGTTCACGCGAATACGCGGCAGTCTGACCCGCGGCACGCTCGGCAGCTTCAGCTGACGTTTCTTTCTGTTGCGGCTGCGTCGGCTGCGCGTCACTGCCGCCCCCGTAAGTGCTCGCCTATCACCCTTGCCTCCAGCTCGAGCTCGATGCCGGTCTCCTCCCGAACGCGCCGGCGCACGGACTCGATCAGCGTCTCGATGTCTTCCGCGGTCGCGCTGCCCGTGTTGACGATGAAGTTCGCGTGCTTGTCCGACACCATCGCGCCGCCGAGCTTCGTGCCCTTGAGCCCGACGCGCTCGATCAGCTCGCCGGCGTACGCGCCGGGCGGGTTGCGGAAGACCGAGCCGCAGCTCGCGACGCCCGTCGGCTGCGACGCGGCGCGCCTGTCGAGCATCGCCTTGATCGCGGACTTATCGAGCGACTCGTCGTGCTCGAAGCGGAACGTCGCAGCCAAAAACCATTCCTCGCCGCCCTGAATCGGAAGCACGCTGCGGTAACCGATCCGATATTCGCCGCGCGCGCGCGTGCGGCGCTCGCCGCGGCGGTCTATCGTCTCGACGCTCTCGACGTGGTTCCATGTCTCGCCGCCGAAGGCACCGGCATTCATCGCGAGCGCGCCGCCGACCGTTCCCGGTATGCCGGCGAAGAACGCGGCCGGGCCGAGCTGCCAGCGCACGCATTGGCGCGCGAGCAGCGCGCAGGGCAGTCCCGCTCCGGCCGTCACGTGCACGTCGTCGACGCGCTCGAGACGCCGCTTCAGCGCGCCGGTCGCAACGACCGCGCCGCGCACGCCGCCGTCGCGCACGAGCAGGTTCGAGCCGAGGCCTACGAAGTAGACCGGCGTGGCCTCCGGCAGCGACGCGAGGAACGCCGCGAGCTCGGCCTCGTCGGCCGGCTCCGCGTACAGATCCGCGGGTCCGCCTACGCGCCAGGAGGTGTGCCGCGCCATCGGCTCGTCACGGATCACGGCGGTCGGTGTCGGATCACGCATCACGGCACTCACTTCCAGGCTCCCGGCGCCCGTCCTGCGGAGAGACGGGCTCTGCCACGTTCCCCGCGCCGCGAGGAGAAAAGGGCCCTGACCCCTTTTTCGCGCATCACGGCGCTCACTCCCCGCTCCCCGCGGCCAGCGCCGCCGGCAGCGTCTGCGCCAGCGCGCCGATGCTCCCCGCGCCGAGCGTCAGCACGACGTCCCCCGCCTCGAGCACGTTGCGGAGCACGTTCGGCACGTCCTCGAGCTCGTCGACGAGGATCGGCTCGACCATGCCGCGCGCGCGCACGGCACGCGCGAGCGACTTGCTGTCCGCGCCGACGATCGGCGCCTCGCCGGCGGAGTAGACGTTGGTCAGCAGCAGCGCGTCGGCCCTCGCGAGCACCTGCGCGAAGTCGTCGAGCAGCGCGTGCGTGCGCGTGTAGCGGTGCGGCTGGAACACGACGACGAGCCGACGCTCGGGCCAGGCCGTGCGCGCGGCCGCGAGCGTCGCCGCGATCTCGGTCGGATGGTGTCCGTAGTCGTCGACGAACGTGACGGAGCCTGCTGCGGTCGAGACGGTTCCGAGCACCTGCAGACGGCGATCGATGCCGGAGAATGTCGCGAGCGCCCGCCGCACGGCTTCGGGGTCGACCTCGAGCTCCGCCGCGACGGCGATGGCGGCGAGCGCGTTGCGCACGTTGTGCTCCCCCGGCAAGTTCAGCTCGATGTCGAACGTCTCGCCGCCGGTCGGCTGCACACGGAAGCGGCTGCCGAGGCCTTCGTGCCGCACGTCGAAAGCGCGCAGGTCGGCGCGATCGTCGAAGCCGTAGCTGACGACGCGCCGCCCGACGTCCGGGATCAGCGACCGGCTGCCTTCGTCGTCGCTGCAGATCACGGCGAGGCCGTAGAACGGCAGGTTGTGCAGGAACTCGAGGAACGCGCCCTTCAGCCGGTCGACGTCGCCGTCGTAGCTCTCGAGGTGATCGGCGTCGACGTTCGTGACGACGGCGATCATCGGCTGCAGATGCAGGAACGACGCGTCGCTCTCGTCGGCCTCGGCGACGAGGTAGCGGCCCTCGCCGAGCCGCGCATTCGCATCGGCGCTCGCGAGCCGGCCTCCGATCACGAACGTCGGGTCGAGCCCGCCTTCGGCCAGCACGCTCGCGACGAGGCTCGTCGTGGTCGTCTTGCCGTGCGTGCCGGCGACGGCGATGCCGTACCGGAAGCGCATCAGCTCGGCGAGCATCTGCGCGCGGCGCACGACCGGGATCCGCAGCCGCTGCGCGGCGGCGACCTCGGGGTTATCGGCAGGGATCGCGCTCGACACGACGACGACGTCCGCGCTCTCGATGTTGCCGGCCGCATGCCCCTGGTAGACGCGCGCGCCGAGCGCCTCGAGCCGGGCCGTGACCGGCCCTTTCTTCAGGTCCGAGCCCTGCACCGCATAGCCGAGCGACAACAGCACCTCGGCGATACCGGCCATACCGGCGCCGCCGATGCCGACGAAGTGAACGCAGCGGATCCTGCCCATGCGGTTCGTCACGCGGCGCCCTCCGCGAGTGCGATGCAGGCATCGGCGAGCCGCTCCGCCGCGTCCGCGCGCGCGAAGCTCGCCGCGCCTTCCGACATCGCCGAGAGCCGCGTCGGGTCGCGCAGCAACGGCTCGAGCGCTGCCGCGAGCGCGTCCGCCGACAGGTCCCGCTCGTCGAGGACGATGCCCGCGCCGCGCGCCGCGAACTGCTCGGCGTTGCGGCGCTGGTGGTCGTCGATCGCGTGCGGGTACGGCACGAGCGCGGCGCCGAGCCCTGCCGCCGCGAGCTCGCTGACCGTCAGCGCGCCGGAGCGCGCCACGGCGAAGTCGGCCCAGCCGTAGGCGCCCGCCATGTCGTCGATGAAGGCCTCGATCCGCGCGTCGACGCCGGCCTCCCGATAGCGGGCGACCGCACGCTCGTGCTCGCGGCCTGACTGATGCAGGACCTCGGGCCGGGCGTCCGGCGCGAGCCGTGCGAGCGCGGCCGGAACGACGTCGTTCAGCACGCGCGCGCCCTGGCTGCCGCCGAGCACGAGCAGCCGCGGACGGCGGGCGGCGCTCGATGCGATGCGCTGCGACGCGGGCGTCAGCGCCGCGATCGAGCGCCGGACCGGATTGCCGACGCACTCCGCCTCGACGCCGGCCGGAAAGCTGCCGGGGAACGCCTCGAACACGCGAGACGCAAAGCGCGCGAGCCAGCGGTTCGTCGTGCCCGCGACGGCATTCTGCTCGTGAATCACCAGCGGCCGCCGTGACAGCCACGCGGCAATGCCGCCCGGGCCCGACACGAATCCGCCCATGCCGAGCACTGCCGACGGCCGGCGCCGGCGCATCGCGCCGAGCACCTGAACGATCGCGCGCGAGATGCGAAAGGGCGCCGCGAGCGCCGCCCCGAGGCCCTTGCCGCGCAGACCCGCGATCGATATCCATTCGATGTCGATGCCGTGCTGCGGCACGACCCGCGCCTCGAGTCCGCGATGGGTGCCGAGCCACACGACGTCGCGCTCGCGCTCGCGCAAGGCCGCGGCGACGGCGAGGCCCGGGAAGACGTGCCCTCCGGTGCCTCCGGCCATGATCATGACGGGCCCCGCGCTCACCGGCTTCCCTTCCTGCCGCGCTCGGCGCGGCCTTCGCGGCCGGCCGCATGCGGCTCGGCACGGCCGAGCTCGAGCCCGACGCGGACGAGCAGGCCGAGCGCGATCAGCGTCATGACCGTGCTCGAGCGCCCGTAGCTCAGCAGCGGCAACGTCAGGCCCTTCGTCGGCAGCAGCCCGGTGTTGACGCCGATGTTGATGAACGCCTGCACGCCGATCGTCAGCCCGATCGCGGTCGCGACCAGGCCCTGGAACGGCAACCCCGCGGCGATGGCGCGCTGCCCCATCGCGATCGCGCGCCACACGAGCAGAGCGAACAGAGCGATGACGGTCGTCGAGCCGAGGATGCCGAGCTCCTCGGCGAGCACGGCGAACACGAAGTCCGTGTGCGCCTCCGGCAGATAGAACAGCTTCTGCACGCTCTGACCGAGACCGACCCCGAGCCAGTCGCCGCGCCCGATCGCGATCAGCGACTGCGTCAGCTGGAAGCCGCTCGCGAAGGGGTCCGCCCACGGGTCGAGGAACGCCGTCAGCCGCTCGATGCGGTATTCGGCCGAGTACGCGAGCGCGCCGAGCACGGCGCCGGCGGAGCCGACGGCGAGCAGCACGTCCCGGAGCCGCGCGCCCGCGACGAACAGCACGCCGAGAGCCGTGCCGGTCAGCACGACGACGGCGCCGAAGTCCGGCTCCGCGAGCAACAGCACTCCGGCCAGCGCGACGACGGCAAGCGGTTTCAGAAACGCCGTGAAGCTCGACGTCAGCTCGCCGTGGTGCCTGACGCAGTAGCTCGAGATGTAGAACAGCAGCGCGAGCCGGGCGGGCTCCGACGGCTGCAGCGTCACGGGCCCGAGCGCGAGCCAGCGCGAGCTGCCGTTGACGGTGTGGTTGACGCTCGGCACGAGCACGACCGCGAGCAGCGCGAGCCCGCCGAGCAGGAAGAGCCAGTGCAGCTGATACCACAGCCGCATCGGCGTCCGCGCCGCGATCGTGAAGCCGATGCCGCCGATCGCGAGCGCGCCGAGGTGGCGTGTCAGGTAGTAGAACGGCGAGCCGGTGGAATTGTCGGCCAGCGAGATCGACGCCGAGCCGACCATGATCGTGCCGAGCACCGCGAGCGCCAGCGCGGCGCCGACGAGCAACGGGTCGATGGCGACGTGGCGGCGCATGTCGATGACCGCGCTCATGCCGGCAACTCCTCGACCGCGGCCGCGAAGGCTTCGCCGCGATGGCGATAATCGCGGAACATGTCGAGGCTCGCGCACGCCGGCGACAGCAGCACCGTGTCGCCGGGGGCCGCGAGATCCGCCGCCGCGCGCACGGCTGACGGCATGTCCCCGGCGCGGCTCGTCGGGCAGACGCCCGCGAACGCCGCCTCGAGATCGTCCGCCGCGCGGCCGATCAGCACGGCCGCCTTGACCTTGCCGCGCGCGGCGGCCGCGAGCGGCGCGAAGTCCGCGCCCTTGCCGACGCCGCCCGCGATCAGCACGATCGGCCCGTCGAGGCCCGACAGCGCGGCCACGGCGGCGCCGACGTTCGTGCCCTTGGAGTCGTCGACGTACTGCACGCCCCGCCGCTCGCCGACAGGCCGGCAACGGTGCGGCAGGCCGGCGAAGCGCTTCAGCTCCGCGAGCACCGCCGCCGTCGCGTCGTCGGACGCGCGGCCGGAGATCTCGAGGAACACGGCCGTCAGCGCCATCGCGGCCAGCGCATTCGCCTCGTTGTGCCGGCCGCGCAGCGCGAGCTCGCGGGCCGGCAGCAGCGGGCGGCCGTCCCGCGCCAGATGACGCTCGCCGCCCGATTCGACGACCGACCAGCCGCTCGCGAGCGCCGTCTCGATCGAGAACGGGATCGGGCGCATGCAGCTTTCGCCCATCCGGCGAACGAACGGGTCGTCGAAGTTGAACACGGCGTAATCGGCGGCACGCAGCAGCTTCGCTTTCAGCTCGCCGTAGTGCTCGATGTCGCCGTGGCGGTCGAGGTGGTCGGCCGACAGGTTCAGCACGGCCGCCGCGACAGGCCGCAGCGACTCCGTCGTCTCCATCTGAAAGCTCGAGATCTCGAGCACGTACGCGTCCGGCGGCGAGCTCTCGAGCAGGTCGAGCGCGGGCGGGCCGAGATTGCCGCCGGCCCTCGCGCGCGCGCCGGCCGCCTCGAGCAGCCTGGCCGTCAGCGTCGTGGCCGTGCTCTTGCCGTTCGATCCCGTCACCGCCAGCACCGGCGCGTCGGCCGCGCGCGCGAACAGCTCGACGTCGCTCAGCACGTCGATCCCGGCGCGGCGGGCGGCCACGACGATCGGTATCTCGACGCCGAGCCCGGGCGACACGACGATCTGCGATGCGCCTTCGAGCCATTTCGCGTCGAGCGTCTCGAGCTCGACCGGCACGTCCGGGCACTCGCCGCGCAGCGCGTCGAGGCAGGGCGGATTCGGACGGCTGTCGATGACGAGCACGCGCTCGCCGAGCGCGGTCAGATAGCGCGCGGCCGCGAGCCCGGTTGCGCCGAGGCCGACGATCAGCGTGCGACGGCTGCCGGACGCTTTCCGCGTCCGTTGCGCGAGCCGTCGTTCCTTCGTCGCTTCCATGTTGCTCACGGCTGCCGTCATCTGATCTTCAGGCTTGCCAGCCCGATCAGCACCAGGATCACCGTGATGATCCAGAAGCGCACGATCACCTTCGGCTCGGGCCAGCCTTTGAGCTCGAAGTGGTGGTGCAGCGGCGCCATACGAAAAATGCGCCGGCCGGTCATCTTGTAAGAGGCCACCTGGATGATCACGGACACGGTCTCGACCACGAAGACCCCGCCCATGATGAAAAGCACCAGCTCCTGCCTCACGACCACGGCCACGAGCCCGAGGGCGGCGCCGAGCGCGAGCGCGCCGATGTCCCCCATGAAGACCTGTGCCGGGTAGGTGTTGAACCACAAGAAGCCCAGACCGGCGCCTGCCAACGCCGCACAGAAAACGAGCATCTCGCCGGCGCCTGCGACGTACGGGATGCCGAGATAGGACGAGAACACGACGTTGCCGGCGGCCCAGCCGATCACGCCGAGCGCGCCGCCGACCAGCACGGCCGGCATGATCGCGAGCCCGTCGAGGCCGTCCGTCAGATTCACGGCGTTCGAGCTGCCGACGATGACGAAGTAGGTCAGCAGGATGTAGGCGGCCGCGCCGAGCGGAATCGACAGATCCTTGAAGTACGGGATCAGCAACGCGTGCTCGACCTGCGGGTTCTCCGCCGTGACGTAGAGCGCCACCGCGGCGCCGAGCGCCGTCACGGACTGCCAGAAGTACTTGCTGCGCGGCCGCAGGCCCTCGGCGTTGCCGAGGATCAGCTTCTTGTAATCGTCGACGAAGCCGACGACGCCGAAAGCGAGCGTCACCGTCAGCACGATCCACACGAAGCGATTGCCGAGATCGGCCCACAGCAGCGTCGACACGCCGATCGCGATCAGGATCAGCGCGCCGCCCATCGTCGGCGTGCCGGCTTTCGGCAGATGCGTGACCGGCCCGACCTCGCGGATGTTCTGGCCGATCCTCTGCCGCGACAGGCGCTGAATCAGGTAAGGCCCCGCCGCGAACGACAGCACGAGCGCCGTCAGCGCACCGAGGATCGCGCGCATGGTCAGGTAGTTGAAGACGTTGAAGCCCGAGTAGTAGCGCGTCAGGTACTCGCTCAGGTACATCAGCACGGCGACCCCTCCCTGCCGGAAGGCTCCTCGAGCGCATCCACCAGACGGTCGAGTCCCATGCCGCGCGACGCCTTGACCAGCACCGTCGTATCGGCGCCGAGCATCGGCGTGACGGTCCCGACGGCGGCGTCGATGTCGTCGCAGACTTCGGCAGGGTCGCCGTACGCCGCGGCCGCTTCGCGCGCGAGCTTACCCACCGCGACCAGCACGTCGCAGCGCCCGCGCGCGTACTCGCCGACTTCCCGATGCAGGGCCGCCGCGTCCGGCCCGAGCTCGAACATGTCGCCGAGCACGAAAATGCGGTGCCCTCCGAGCGCGGCGAGATAGTCGAGCGCCGCGCGCGCGGACGAAGGATTGGCGTTATAGCTGTCGTCGACGATCGTCGCGCCGATGCGGCCGCGCAGCGTGCGCATGCGGCCGTGCACGGCGGCCGCGCGCGCGAGGCCGGCGCCGATCTGCTCCGGGCCCGCGCCGACGGCGTAAGCGGCCGCGGCCGCGGCCAGCGCGTTCGCGACGTTCTGCCTGCCGAGCAGCGGCAGGTCGGCGGCGACGGTTTCGCCGTCGGGCAGGCGCAGCGTGAAGCTCGACCCGGCCGCGCCGAGTTTCGGCTCACCGACGACGGTCACATCGGCCTCGGCCGCGAAACCGAAAGTGATCACGTTCCCGCTGCGCGCGCGCGAGCGCCATTCCGGCACGAACCGATCGTCGGCGTTCAGCACGGCGGTGCCGGCACGCGGCAGACGGTCGAGCAGCTCGCCCTTCGCCGCCGCGACGCCGGCGACGGAACCGAAGCCTTCGAGATGCGCGGCGCCGGCGTTCGTGATGACGCCGACCGTCGGCTCGGCAAGACGGCCGAGGTAGTCGATTTCCCCGGCGTGATTCGCGCCGAGCTCGACGACTGCGATGTCGTGCTGATCCGTCAGCCGCATCAGCGTCAGCGGCACGCCGATGTCGTTGTTCAGGTTGCCCTGCGTGACGCAGACGCTGCGGCCGATGCCGACGATCGACGCCGTCAGCTCCTTTACCGTCGTCTTGCCGCTGCTGCCCGTGATCGCGATGACCGGGATGCGGAAGTTGCAGCGCCACGCGTTGGCCATCGTGCCGAGCGCGGCGCGCGTGTCCGGCACTTCGACCTGCGGCAGCGGCGTCTGCGCCAGCGCCGAGACCAGCGCGCCCGCGGCGCCTTTGGCCGCGGCCTCCGCGACGAAGCGGTTGCCGTCGTGCCGCTCGCCGCGGATCGCGACGAACAGCGCCCCGGGCAGCAGGTCGCGAGTATCGGTGCCGACGACGCCGAAAGGCGCGTCGCCGCCGACCAGACGGCCGCGAACGGCTTCCGCGACACCGGCGAGCGTTCGCGGCATCACGGCCGTGCTCCGAGCGCCGCGCGGGCGACCGCGCGGTCGTCGAACGGCGCGGCGACGCCGCCCGCGAGCTGCGTCGTCTCGTGCCCCTTGCCGGCGATCAGCACGACGTCACCAGGCCTTGCGGCGTGCACGGCGAATTCGATCGCGCGGCGGCGGTCGTGCTCGACTACGACGTGAGGATGTGCGGCAGTGCCGGCGAGGACGTCCTCGACGATCCTGTGCGGATCCTCGCTGCGCGGGTTGTCGTCGGTCACGACGACGTGCTCGGCGCGAGCGGCGGCCGCGGCGCCCATCAGCGGCCGCTTGCCGCGGTCCCGGTCGCCGCCGCAGCCGAACACGCACCACAGCTCGCCGCCGGCCGCCACCGCCCGCAGCGCGTCGAGCGAGCGCACGAGCCCGTCGGGCGTATGGGCGTAGTCGACGACGACCCACGGCGCAGGCGTTTTCGGCTCGCCCGCCGTCGCCCGGAGCGCCGGACGCTCGCCGGTCGGGGCGCTCACGCTGCGGGCGCGCCCCGCACCCGCCTCTTCGCGGCGCGCGTTGACCACCTCGAGGCGACCTGGCGGCGGCGCCGCGAGCGCGAGCGCGGCGCAGGCTTCCTCGAGCGGCACGTGCCACGCGAGCAGCACGCCGAGCGCGACCAGCAGATTCTCCGCGTTGAAGCCGCCCACCAGCGGCGACGCGAGCCGGGCCTGGCCGTAACGGCCGGCGATCGCGAGCTCGAGGCCCGCGAGTCCGCGCGCGCTCACTTCGGCCCGAAGGTCGGCACCTTCCGCCGCGGCGCCCGTCGCGCACGCGACGCGAATCGGCTCGACCGACGGCGGCAGCCGACGGGCGAGCTGCGCGCCGAAAGGATCGGCGACATTCAGCACGGCCCGCCGCAGCCCATGGCGGCCGAACAGGCTGGCTTTTGCGCGGCCGTATGCGCCGAGGTCCCCATGCTCGTCCAGGTGGTCGCGCGTCAGGTTCGTGAACGCGGCCGTCTCGAGCGCGAGGCCGGCGATGCGGTCCTGCGACAGCGCATGCGAGGAAACCTCGAGCGCGGCATGCGGCGCACCGAGCGCGATGAGCTCTCGGTGCAGCGTGAAGGTATCGGGCGTCGTCAGCGCGTGCGGCACGAGCCGCGGCGGCACGCCGTACCCGAGCGTGCCGACGTAGCCGCAGCTCTCGCCGCGCGACGTCATGGCCTGCGCGAGCAGATAGGCGACGGTCGTCTTGCCGTTCGTGCCCGTCACGCCGCAGAGCGCCGGCGAGCCGAGCGCCGGACCGTAGAGTCTGCGAGCCAGCTCGCCGAGCCGGCGCTTCAGATCCGGCACCGCGATGCAGCGAGACGCCGGCACGGCCGGCACCGCGTCGCCGACGGCGGGCGGCTCGAAGAGCACGACGGGCGCGCCGCGCGCGACCGCGTCGGCGGCGTGACGCAGCCCGTGCTCGCGCCCGCCCTGCACCGCGACGAACGCGGCACCCGGCCGCGCCTCGCGGCTGTCGAGCACGAGGTCGGCGATCCGCGTAGCGTGGTGCCCGCCCGCGGCCGCGCCGAGCAGCTCGCCCAGCGTCAGCGTCCGATCGTTCGTCGGGGCGGCCATCATCTCGTCGAAACCTCGGCTCGCGCCGCCGCGGACAGCGACGGCGGAACCGTCCGATCCAGCGGATCGAGAATCGTCAGCGGCGGTTCCGGCAGCGCGTCGGGCGGCACGGCCAGCAGCCGCAGGGCGCCGGAAACGATCCGCGAGAAAACCGGCGCCGCAACGTCGCCGCCGTAGTAGGCGCCGCCCTGCGGCTCGTCGATGACGATGACGGCGACGAGCCGCGGGTCGGTCGCGGGCGCGACGCCCGCGAACACGGCCGTGTACCGGTTCTTCGAGTAGCCACCGGCGCTCGATTTCCAGGCCGTCCCGGTCTTGCCGGCGATGCGGTAGTTGCGGACCGCCGCCTGCTGGCCCGTACCCTCGGGCGACACGACGGCTTCCATCATTCGAAGCATCGCGGCCGCTGTTTGTTCCGTGACCGCCTGCTCGCCCCGCGGCGGCTCCGACAAAGCGAGCAGGGACACCGGCCGCAGCATGCCGCCGCCGGCGAGCGCCGCGTACGCGCGCGCGAGCTGCAGCGTCGTGACGGAAAGGCCGTAGCCGTAAGACATCGTCGCCTGCTCGACCGGCCGCCAGCGCCGGAAGTCGTGCAGCACGCCGGCGGACTCCCCGGGGAAGCCGCTTTCCGTGAGCCTGCCGATGCCGAAGCTCGACAGGACCTCCCACATGCGCTCGGGCTCCATCTCGAGCGCGATCTTGCCGGTGCCGACGTTGCTCGACTTGGCGAGCACCGTGGTCATCGTCACGGCGCCCAGATCGTCGTGGTCCTCCGTCACGATGCGCGAGCCGACCTTCAGGTAGCCGGGCGACGTGTCGATGATCGACGACGGCCGGTAGAGGCCGTACTCGAGCGCGGCGGCCAGCGCGAACGGCTTGAAGCTCGAGCCGGGCTCGAAGATGTCCGTCACGGCGCGATTGCGATACCGCGCGACCTCGAACTGCGTGCGGTCGTTCGGGTTGTAGGCGGGCTGGTTGACCATCGCCAGCACTTCACCGGTCGCGGGGTCCAGCAGCACGGCGGAGCCGGACTTCGCGTTCGTTTCGGACACCGCCGCCTTCAGCTCGCGATAGGCGAGATACTGCAGCCGCAGATCGAGGCTGGTCCGCAGCGTGCGGCCCGGCCTCGACTCCCGGATCAGCTCGACGTCGCCGATGGTCCGGCCGAGCCGGTCCTGCAGAATGCGCTTGCTGCCGGGCTCGCCCGCGAGCCAGTGATCGAACGCGAGCTCGAGCCCTTCCTGACCGACGTCATCGACGTCTGTGAAACCGACGACGTGACCGACGACCTCGCCGGCCGGATAGTACCGGCGGTACTCGCGCACGGCGCTGACGCCCGGAATGCTCAGGCCGAGCACGTTGGCCGACTGCGCCGGCGGCAAGTGCCTTCGCAGATAGACGAACTCGCGGTTCAGATTGCTCGTGATGCGCCGCGCGAGCCATTCACCATCGACGCCGAGCGCGCCGGCCAGCTCCGGCAGCCGATCGAGCGAGGACTTCATGTCCTTCGGATTCGCCCAGATGCTGTCGACCGGCGTGCTGACCGCGAGCGGCTCACCGTGACGATCCGTGATCAGCCCCCGATGGGCCGCGATCTGCACCGTGCGCAGGTGGCGGTTGTCGCCCTGCTCGGCCAGAAAATCCTGGCTGACCAGCTGCAGGTACAGCACGCGGCCCTCGAGCGCCGCGGCCGCGAGACCGAGCGCGAGCAGCAGCACGACGCCGCGCCAGCGGCCGGGCGCGACCTGCGCGGGGCGGTTGCGGCGTCTGCGGCTCACCGCGGCGGCTCCGCGACGACGGATACCTGCTCCGCGGTCGGCACCTGAAGGTTCAGCCGCTCGCGCGCGATCGACTCGATCCGCGAATGCGTCGCCATCGTGCTCTGCTCGATCTGCAGGCGGCCCCAGTCGACCTGCAGCCGGTCCTGCTCGCGCTTGAGCTCCTCCAGCTCGACGAACAGCTGCCGCCCGTCGTGCTCGGCGCGGATCAGCCACAGCCCCGACACGGCGACGCCGACGGCAAGCAGGGCAGCCGCGGCGAGCTCCGACACCTTCACGCCGGCCGTCATGCCGCACCGCCCGGCGAAAGCTTTTCCGCGACCCGCAGCCGCGCGCTGCGGGCGCGCGGATTGCGCGCGACTTCCTGCTCCGACGGGCGGATCAGGCGGCCGCAAAGGCGCAGCGTCGGCCGCGCCTCCGGCGGCATGTGCGGCAGCCCCGCGTAGCGCGGATCGCCGCGCGACTCGCGCGCGAAGAAGCGTTTGACGATGCGGTCCTCGAGAGAATGGAAGCTGATCACCGCGACGCGGCCGCCCGGCGCGAGCAGCGCGGCGGCTTCGGCGAGCCCCTTCTCGAGAGCCGCGAGCTCGCGGTTCACGACGATGCGCAGCGCCTGGAAGACGCGGGTCGCCGGGTGGATCTTGCGCTTGCCGCGGCCGGCCCCGGCCGCGACCACGTCGGCAAGCCGGGCCGTGGTCGTGATCGGCTCGCGGGCGCGCGCCCGGACGATGGCGCCCGCGATCTGCTTCGCGCGCGGCTCCTCGCCGTACTGCCTGAGCACGTGCGCGAGCTCGACCTCGCTGACGGCCGCGAGCCAGTCTGCGGCCGACTGCCCGGTGGTCGGGTCCATCCGCATGTCGAGCGGGCCCTCCCGCGAGAAGCTGAAGCCGCGGGCAGGCTCGTCGATCTGCGGAGACGAGACGCCGAGGTCGAACAGCACGCCGTTCAGCGGCGCGGAGCCGAGCCAGGGGCGCACGACGGCGTCGAAGTCCTCGAATCCTGCGTGGGTTATCGAAAACCGCGGCTCGCCGCCGAAACGTTGCCGTCCCGCCGCTACTGCTTCCGGATCTTTGTCCAATGCGAGCAAACGCCCCTGTCCGCCTAGTCGCTCGAGAATCTTTGCGCTGTGCCCCCCTCGCCCATACGTCGCGTCGACGTAATGGCCGTCAGCCACTACCCCCAGGCCGCCGAGCGCTTCTTCCACCAGCACGGGCTGATGTTGGCGTTCTTCGCTCAAACGCTACGGCGCTCTATAGAGACAGCGATTCAAGTTCTTGAGGCAAACCCTGCTCGCCCTCCTCCGCGGCGAGCCACTCATCCCTGCGCGTGTTCCACCGTTCTTCATCCCACAGCTCGAACTTGTTGCCCTGGCCGATCAGCATGGCCTGACGATCGAGCCCCGCGAAGTCGCGCAGCTCTCGAGGCACCAGAATGCGACCGTGGCCGTCCATGTCCAGCTCCGTGGCATATCCGACCATCAGACGCTGGAGACGCCTCGCCTGCGGATTCAGCGAGGGCAAACGAACGAGCTTCCGCTCAATTTCTTCCCAGTCCGGGAGCGGGTAGATCAGCAGGCAGTGATCGAAATCGACCGTCGCAACGAGGTGACCGTCCGCGCGGCTGGTGATGCGCTCGCGATAGCGGCTGGGGATCGCCAGCCGACCCTTCGCATCCAAGGCAACTTTCGAGGCTCCGCGAAACATCGGACGACCGGCCGGCCCATTCCTGCCCACTTTCTACCACTTTCTGACACTATGGGACACGGCCTGCCCACTGTCAACCGAGTGCGCACGCTTTTCTGCCGGAGCGACAGAAGGTTAGGTCCTACCGTTCGTTCAGAGCCTCGTTGCCGGAGCGAAACCCGAGACTTGCTGGC
>JAFGNC010000166.1 GCA_016927175.1 Gammaproteobacteria bacterium
ACGTCCAGCTGGTGTGCCGCGACGGCGGCGCGCGCCGCCTCCAGATCCGCCTCGGCGCTTCGCAGGTCCGCCTCGAGGGCCTCGTATTCTTCCGTGCTGACCGCCTGGATGTCGACTAGCCCAGCCGCCCTCTCGAGCTCCGTGCGCGCATTCTCGACGCGCGCGGCCGCGGCCGCGGCGCGCCCTTGCGCCTCCGCGAGCGCCGCTTCGAACGGCCGCGGATCGATCGTGAACAGCAGATCTCCGGCCTCGACCAGCTCGCCGTCGTCGAAGTGGACGCCGACCAGGTAACCCGTGACTCTGGGCCTCAGGTCGACGCGCTGGACGGCCTCGAACCGACCGACATGGTCGTCCCAGTCCACGATCTCCCTGACGAGCGGCCGCGCGACCGTCACCTCGGGAGCCGCGCCGCCCGACGGGCCGGCCGCGGAGGGTGCGGAATCACCGCAGCCGACGAGCGTCGCGGCGGCCAGTGCGCAGAACGCCGACAGCGTCACGCGAGCATAGAATTGCATCAGGAACTTCCAGGTAAAAGAACGAAAAACGCGACCGCGGTGCAGTCCGCCGGCCGCGTGTCAACAGCTGATGACTTATTAAATAGAAGCTGCTAGCCTCTGTCAACACGCTGCTCCAGCCCGAAGGACCATGATCGCTCCCGCCCGATCCCGACCCCGCAACGCCGCCGCAACGCGTAGCGCGATACTGAACGCAGCCCGCAGCAGGTTCCTGCTGGAAGGCTACGATCAGGTCGGCCTGCGCGCGATCGCCGGCGACGCGGGAGTCGACGCCGCGCTGATCTGCCGTTACTTCGGCTCCAAGGAAGGGCTTTTCGCCGACGTGCTCGCGAGCACGAGCAAGGACCCGATGGACGTGCTCGCCGGCGACCGCGCCACTTTCGGGCGGCGCGTCGCGGCCGCGATGCTCGACCCGTCCAAGCGGTCGCCGGAGCGGATGGCGTTCATCCAGCTCGCGACGCGGTCGAGCGCATCTCCCGTCGCGAGCAAGCTGGTCAGAAGCCATATCGAGAGTCAGTTCATCGTGCCGTTCACGGCATGGCTCGGTGATCGGTGTGCTGCGGAGAAAGCATGGCTGACCGCCGCCGTGTTGATGGGCGTCGCCCTCCTGTCCGACATAGAAGGCGGCCACCCGTCGCAGAATAGATACGCTACGGATACGGACCGTCTCGCCCGCTCATTGCAGGAAATCGTGGACTCTCCTTAGCGGCCGTCACCTGCCTTCCGGCCGTTGTTGCAGCGCATCGGGCTCTGCCGTAAGGTTTTCCGCTCCCGCCCTTCCACAATAAAAATCGCTAATGACAATTTTCGGCCAGGCCAGGACAGGGACGGATCGGCGCCGCCGGAATGAAGCGCTGCCGAGACATGATACTGCCCGGGTACGGCAACGGACCTGAGCTCGGATGTTCGACCATATCAGGCGTTCCGTTCGCTTCAAGGTCGTAGCCGTGATCCTGGCGGCCACGCTGGCCGCTTTGCTCGTATCGACCGTCGCGCTGCTGACATACGACGTCCGCAATTACAGGGACTTCCTCGTCACCGACGCGACGACCCAGGCCGAAATCGTGGCCCGTACGAGCGCCCCCGCTCTGCAGTTCGACGATCCGGGCGCGGCCGCCGCGAACCTGGCGCTGCTCGAATCCCGCCGCGGCATCACGGCAGCGGCCATCTACGATCCGAAGGGTCGGCTGTTCGCTACCTTCGTCCGCAACGGCGAGCCGCCGGTTCCGTCCGTCCTCGAGTCGCCGCACGGGTCGCTGTTTACCGGCGGCAACCTCGAGCTCTACCACCCGATCATCGAGAACGAGCAGATCATCGGGACGGTTTACCTGCGAGCGGCGTACGACCTGATGGATCGGCTCGAGGACTACCTGCTGATTCTCGGCGCCGTCATGTTCCTGAGCCTGATCGTCGCGGCCGTGATCTCGCTGCGGCTGCAGCGCAGCGTCACGGCCCCGGTGCTGGCGGTGACGGCGCTCGCGCGCAAGGTCATCGACGAGCGCGATTTCACGCTGCGCGCGGAAAGGACGTCGGACGACGAGATCGGCGTGCTCGTCGACTCCTTCAATACGATGCTCGCGGAGGTCGGCCAGAGGACCGCGGCGCTCGAAGAGACGAACCGCCGTCTGCGCGAGGAGTCCGAGGAACGCAAGACGGCCGAAGCGGCGCTGCTGCTCGCGGACCGGCGCAAAGACGAATTCCTGGCGACGCTCGCACACGAGCTGCGCAATCCGCTGGCGCCGATGGTGAACGCCCTGAGCCTGATGGGTAATCCGGGCCACGCCGCCGCGACCCCGCGCGCGATGCAGATCATCAGGCGACAGCTCGCGCACATGGTTCGGCTGGTCGACGACCTGCTGGACGTCTCGAGGATCACGCGAGGCAAGCTGGCCGTGCAGGCGCAGGACGTGGATCTCGCCACGATCGTTCAGAGCGCGGTCGACACGGTGCAGCCGCTGGTGCAGGAGCGCGGTCACACGCTGACGGTCCGGCTGCCGGAGCAGCCTGTCCCGCTGCGCGCCGATCCCGTCCGGCTTTCGCAGGTCTTCTCCAACCTGTTGAGCAACGCGGCCAAATACACCGACCCCGGCGGGCGGATAGAGGTCGGCGCAGAGGTCGTGGGCGATCGCGTCCGCGTCACCGTCTCCGACGACGGTATCGGTATCTCCCGGGAAACGCTGCCGACGATCTTCGAAATGTTCACGCAGGGCGACTCGTCGGTCGAGCGCACGCAGTCGGGGCTCGGGGTCGGGCTGGCCCTGACGAGGCGGCTGATCGAGCTGCACGGAGGCAGGATCGAGGCGCACAGCGAAGGGCTCGGCAGCGGCAGCACGTTCGTCGTCGAGCTGGGAATCCAGGCGAAGCGGCAGGCGGCGGCGGAAGCGCGAACGGACGACATGCCCGAGGACCCCGGCGAGGCAACTCACCGCATACTGCTGGTGGACGACAACGTCGATTTCGCGACGAGCCTCTGCATGCTGCTCGAGACGCTCGGCAACGAGGTGCGCGTCGCGCACGATGCCGAGTCGGCCGTCGAGGTCGCCCGGGAGCTGCGGCCGGACGTGGCGTTTCTCGACATCGGCCTTCCGGTGGTCAGCGGTTACGACCTCGCGCGGCGGCTGCACAAGCTTCCCGAGACGGAAAACACCCTGCTGATCGCATTGAGCGGCTGGGGGCAGGAACAGGACAGGCAGCGATCGCGGGAAGCGGGCTTCAGCCAGCACCTCGTGAAGCCGGTCGAGCTCGATGAGATCGAAAAAATTCTGAAGACTCTGATTCGAGGTGATCGGCTATAGTACGCTCCCTTTCTCCAGTTCGTCGGGCGTGGGACGTCCGTGCGGGGGGTACGAACGGATGAACGGTCCGGATGCTCGGCTTCGTGCGCGCCTTGAGGCGCTGCTCTCGCACGCCGGCGGCGCGGGCGCGTCTTGCGTCATGGTCGCGTGATGCGGATGCGGGCTTCGCAGGCGCTGACCCGGTGCCGGACGCTCGTGGCGGCGCTGGCCGTCGCGGGCGTCGTCGCTGCGCCCGTTCCGGGGTGCGGCCAGGAAGGAGCGGCCGCCGCCGCGGCCCGCGAATCGGCGTACTCGGAGGAAGAGGTCAAGGCGGCCTTCCTGTACAACTTCGGCAGCTACGTCCAGTGGCCGGTCGCGGACCGGCCGAACGATACCATCAGCATTGCCGTGCTCGCGGCACCCGAAGTCGCGGCGGAGCTCGAACGCTTCGTTCGCGGCCGCACGATTGCCGGCCGGCCGGTGCGAGTGCACCGTCTGCGCGAGATATCGGACCTCGAGGGCGACGAGGTCCTGTTCATCGGGGCGGCCGAGAACGGGCGGCTGTCGCAGCTGATCGACGCGCTGGACGGCAGCCCCACGCTGGTCGTGTCCGACGCGCCGGACGGGCTGTCCGAAGGCGCGATGATCAATTTCCGGCTCGTGGAGCGGCGCGTGCGGTTCGAAGTCTCGGTGCCGCGGGCTCAGGAAGCCGGGCTGATGCTGAGCTCGAGGCTGCTGTCGGCCGCGCTGCGGGTCGAGACGACGCGCCGCGATCTCGAGCAGCGCGCCAGTCCGGCGCTGGCCGGCGCCCTGCGGCACGCCGCGTTCGGCGTGCCGGCTGCGGTCAGCGCCTGCGGCGCGGCCCCGGATCGTTGTCCCAGTAGAATCTGAGACCGAGCAGCGCCACCATGTCGCCGTCGCGATCGTCGACGTCGAGGCTCAGTGCGACGATGTCCGTCAGGAAGAGGTTCCCGCCGACCGTGTAGTACGTCTCGGTGCCGCCGTCGTCGAGATCGACGTGCTCGGCGCCCGCCCGCACCTCCCAGCCGTTATCGAAAAGATAGCGGACGCCGCCCATGACGGCCGCGCCGTCGTCGCCGACGTTGCCCGTGCCGACGTCGAGCGCCACGTCAGTGTACGCAAAGCGGCCATAGACGCTCAGCTTGTCGGTCAGGCCCCAGTGCGTGCCGAGGCCGAACAGCTTACGGGTCGCGTCGCCGTCGATATCCTCGATGTCGAAGCGCTCGTACGCGCCGAACAGGTGCACGTGGTCCCGCACGTCGACCGAGTACTCGAAGCCGTAGCCGTCTCCGCTGAGGTCCTCGCCGCCGGGGACGTCGATGTCGGCGTCGACGAATCCCGCCTCGAGGTAGTGGTAGCTGACCTCCTCGACCTGGGGCTGAGCGAGCCCGAGCGCCGGCAGGCACAGCAACGGCAGCACGCCGATCCGTTTCATGAGCGTTCCTCCGAAAAACCGAGTCGCAGCGTAGACATAGGGGGCATCCGGCGCTCGTGCGCGCGTCACAATTCGGCGCCGAGACGGAGCAGGCGCCCGGCCCTCGGACCTTCAGTCGTCCAGCCGTTCAGGCTCGGGCGTTCAGGCGCCGGCCGTTCAGGCTCGGGCGTTCAGGCGCCGGCCGTTCAGGCGGCCGCGTTCGTCCCGGCTCAGAATCGCCAGTCCACGGTCAGGTATCCGCTCCTCTCGACCTCCCTGCCCTCGCCGAACTCGGCGTGCCGCGAATCGTTCAGATTCCGCGCCGTCAGCGACGCCGTCAACCGGGCGTTGGGCCGCCATTCGAAGTTCGCGTCGACGGCCGTGTAGCTCGGGACGTTCTGGTTCGGGAGGCCGTCGACCCGCCGGATGGCCGTGTAGAGGCTGAAGTCCCCCGGCAACTCGACGTACGACTGCAGCGCCATCTGGTCCTCGGGGCTGTTTCCGGCGACGTCGAGGCCGTTCACGTCGTTGCTGCCCGGCTCGTTCTCGAGGTCGAACCGCAGCCGCGAGTACTGCATCTCGAGCCGCCAGCGCGGGATCGGCTGCCAGTTGACCGCAAGCGTGCCGCCGTACGTATCGCCGCGGATGCCGTTCCCCTGCACGATGGGCAGGAGCAGGTAGGCCGGCGGTCCCGGGATCACGGACGCCGTGCCCGCCTCGTTCGAGGCGAGGCTCTCGTACTCGTGCTCGTACAGCGTAACGTCGAACGACAGATCCCGCCGCAGGCTGATCCGGTAGCCGATCTCCCGCGCGAGCAGCTCTTCCGATTCGAAGTCCTCGCGACCCGTGACGTTGACGTACAGCGGCAGCGGCGAATCAGGCAGCCGCACCGGCGCGAGCAGCTCCAGGTCTTCGTTCAGGCGGGCCGGGATGCGCACGGCTCTCGATACGGCCGCCCACAGCGTCTGTCGATCCGAAGCGAGCCACGTCACACGCGCGTTCGGCTGATGCTCGGAACCGGTGTAATCGTTGTGCTCGAGCTTCGTGCCGAGCGTCAGAAAGAGCCTGCCGTCCCGCACGTCGATCCTGTCCTGCATGAACAGGCTGTACGTCCGGTCCGTACGCTCGGCCGGATCGAAAGTCGCGAACGTCGTGCTGAGAAGCTCGTCGCTGCTCCGGCGCAGGCCCGCGCCCCAGACCAGCTCGTGCCGGCCGACGGCCGGCACGTCGTGCTGGAACTCGACGTCGACGGTCGTGCGCTTCTCGCGGAATGTGCCGGGTATGTCCCGGTCCGTATGATCGACGTAGGCCTGAAGACGGTAACCGGCACCGCCGTCGAGATCGCGCTCCCACCGCGCCAGCAGGTTGTGGCCGCCGACGTCGACGGTGCCGCGGTACTCCTCCGGCAGCGTACCGAGTGTGAAATCGCCGCGCAGCGTCTCGTGCTCGTCGCCGCCGTAAACGTCGCCCTGCACGGTCAGCGAATCCGTCGGCGTCAGGACGGAGTCGAGCCGGAAACCCGCCTGCGAGCGCTGCCAGTCGTCGCCCGCGTCTTCGCCGGCGGCCGTCACGACGCCGTCCTGCTCGACGTGCTTGACGTAGCCGCGCAGCGCGATGTCCTCGCCGATTCGCCCCGTGTAGCGCAGACCCGCGAGCGCATCCAGCTCCTGGCCGCCCCCGAGCCGGGCGAAACCGCCGTCGGTTTCCCAGGCGGATCGGGTGATGACGTTGACGACTCCGTTGACCGCGTTCGAGCCCCACAGCGTGCCGCCGGGACCTGCGATGACCTCGATCCGGTCGACGTCTTCCATGAACACGTCCTGCGCGTCCCAGAACACTCCCGCATAGAGCGGCGAATAGACGCTGCGCCCGTCGATCAGGACCAGCAGCTTGTTCGACAGGTCGCTGCTGAAACCCCGCATCGAGATCGTCCACGAATGCGCGCCGTTACGCGCCACCTCGACGCCCGGCGCCAGCCGCAGCGCCTCGGGCAGCGTCCGCACGCCGGCCCGGCGGATCTCGTCGCCGGTGATCACGTACACCGACGCCGGGGCGTCGTCGCGGCGCTCCGCTCGGCGGGAAACGCTCGTGACCTCGAGCTGGCCGAGCTCCTCGATGCTCAGGTCGAGAAGCGTCGCGCCGTCCTGCGCGGCCGCGCCGCCGGACATGGCAAGCGCCGCCCACAACGCACGGTTGATGCGCCGCGCGCTCACGCCGGACACCGCCCGGTTCCCCTTTCGGCGCCCGCGCGGCCCATCCGGCGCAAGCCGACCCCTGCATGGCTGCTTCCCCGACGGAAACCGCCTGTCAGTTCCACCCTCGTCACCTCCCGGATCGACGCGCGCTCCCCTTCAGCTCGCGTTCGCGAAGACCGCTGCGCGAGAAGCCCCGGGCTTCACCGACGCGGCCGGCGCAGTGAATCGGAGCGCTCGGCCCAAGCGGCAGCCCGTTACTTTAGCGGCCGCCGCACCGGGTGAATAGGGCCGCGGACCTCAGCCCGTCCCATCGGCATCGTCGGCCGGACGGCCGTGGTCGCTCGGGCGGACGCGCTCCCCGCGGTGCCGCGCCACGGCCTGCGTGATTTCCGCGCCGAAGAAGAAGATCAGCCCCGCGTAGTAGACCCAGACCATGAACACGACGACGGAGCCGGCGGCGCCGAAAGCCGAGCCGATGCTGGCCTGCCCGAGGTACAGCCCGATCAGGTACTTTCCGGCGACGAACAGCAGAGCCGTGACGAAGGCGCCGAACCAGACGTCGCGCCACGCGATCAGCGCGTCGGGAAGGTACTTGAAGATCATCGCGATCAGAACGACGGCGAAGCCGAAGGAAACTGCCGTGTTCAGCACCTGCCACGCCGTGATCGAGGCGATCTCGAGGGAGCCGAGGTACGCCTGCAGCGCGGCGAGCACGGCGCTGGTCACGAGCGAGATCATCAGCAGGAAACCCATGACGAGGATCAGCGCGAACGACAGCAACCGATGCCGCAGGAAACCGACCACCGCGTTCGCCGGCGCCGCCTTCACGTGCCAGATCTCGTTCAGCGCGCCCTGAAGCTGTGCGAAAACCGTGGTCGCGCCGAACAGCATCAGTCCTCCGCCGAGCACCAGCGATGCGATGCTGCGCTCGAGGTTCTCGGCGTTCGCGATCACGGTCTCGGCGAGGGACGCGCCGTCCTCCCCGGTCAGCGTTCGGATCTGCTCGATCAGCTCGTTGCGGACCGCGCCTTCGCCGAAGAAAAACCCGGCCGTGCCGATCACGATCAGCAGCAACGGCGCCATGGACAACAGCGTGTAATAGGACAGCGCCGCCGCGAGCCGGAAAGGCTCGGCCGCAGCGAACGCCTTCGCGGAGTCGACCAGCACCAGCCAGGTCGTCTTCAGCGGTCGGAGCCGTCGCGCAGCATCCGTCATTCGGGTTCCGTCACCGGCGGCAAAGCCGTCAGAATACCCGCTGCGCATCGACCGCACACGAGGCGGCGGGACCGCGGCGCCCGCGGGTCCGGCTCGGTCACGCCCCGAAGCAGCGCCGGCGGCGGCGAACGTGCGGCACTTCGAGGCCGATTCGCCTACACTTCCACGCTGTGGTGCCAGGAGGACCGTATGAAGCAGAACGATGACAACCCGATCGCCGATCTGATGGCCCGCATGCAGCGGCAGGGCCGAGGCAGATCGCAGGGGCCGGGAGGGCTGCAGCCCCGCCAGATCATCATCGGGCTCATAGTCGCTGCGGCGCTTTGGGGCATTGCGAGCTCGTTCTATACCGTGCAGCCGGAAGAGCGCGCCGTCGTGAAGCGTTTCGGCGACGTGTACGGCATCTCGGATCCGGGCCTGCACTTCAAGCTGCCTTTCGGCATCGATACGGTTCAGCACGTCGCCACCGAGCGCGTCCTGAAGCAGGAATTCGGCTTTCGCACTGCCGAGAGCAGCGCCACGGAACGGACGCAGTTCACCGGTGACCTGCCGGACGAGTCGCTGATGCTGACCGGCGACCTGAACATCATTCAGGTCGAATGGGTCGTGCAGTACCGCATAGAGGATCCTATCGAGTTCCTGTACGGCATGCGGGAGCCGACGCAGGCGCTGCGCGACCTGTCGGAGTCCGTCATGCGGCGCGTCGTCGGCAACCGTGTCGGCAGCGAGGTCCTGACGATCGGCCGCGTCGACATCGCCAACACCGCGCGCGAAGAGATCCAGGAAGCGATGGATCAGTACGGAAACGGGATTCACGTGATCACGGTCGAGCTGCAGGACGTCGTCCCGCCGCCGCGCGTGCAGCCTGCCTTCAACGAGGTCAACGAGGCCCGGCAGGAAGCCGAGCGCAGGATCAACGAAGCCAACAGACAAGCCAACGAAGCGATCCCGCTCGCCGAGGGCACGGCGGATCGCGTGATCGCGGAAGCGGAAGGCTACGCCACCGAAAGGGTCAACCGGGCGCACGGCGAGACGGCACGCTTCAACGCCGTGCTCGAGGAGTATCGCGGCGTTCCCGAAGTGACGCGCTCGCGTCTGTATCTCGAGGCGCTGAACGAGACGCTGCCGAACATCGGCTCCGTGCTCGTGGTGCAGGAAGGGCAAGTGCCGCCGCTGCCGTTGCTGAATCTGCGGGACGCGCAGGCGGGCTCCGCGCAGCAGGGCCGGCAACAGAACGCGGCGCAGCAGGGCCAGCAGCCGGCCCCTCAGGCCGAACCGCCCCGCCAGACGGAGCGTCAGCCCCGGAACATCGAGAGGACGCGATGAAAAACGTGACGATCCCCATTCTCGCCGTGCTCGCAGCCGTGCTGATCACGCTGAACTCGGCGTTCATCATCGACCAGGCCGAGCAGGGCATCATCGTGCAGTTCGGTGAACC
>JAFGNC010000167.1 GCA_016927175.1 Gammaproteobacteria bacterium
CGGCACCCCTTCATCAGCATTCCGGCCGCCGTCGGTGCCGCGATCATGAGCCCGAAGTTCGGCTGGGGCCTGACCACGGTGCCGCAGAAGCACGTCAACGGCCGGCAGATCCCGTTGCCGAGAGGCAAGGTCATCGGCGGCTCGGGCTCGATCAACGGCATGGCCTACTACCGGGGGCCGAGGCAGGACTTCGACGACTGGGCGGCGATGGGCAATCCGGGCTGGTCGTATGCCGATCTGCTGCCGTATTTCCTTCGCTCCGAGCACAACCCCGAGTTCGAGGGGTCACGCTGGCATGCGACCGGCGGCCCGATGGGCGTCAGCTTCCCGACGAGCCGCAACCCGCTGTGCGAAGCCTTCAACGCCGGCATCGCCGCCCTCGGCTACGAGGAATGCAGGGACTTCAACGCGCCCGAGCCGCACGGCTACGGCTATCGGCAGGGCACGATCTGGAAGGGCCGGCGGGTCTCGACGGCGAGCGCATACCTGCGTCCGGCCATGTCGAGGCCGAATCTCGAAGTGCTGACGCAGACGCGCACGCGGCGGATCCTGTTCGAACGCAGGCGCGCGGCCGGCGTCGAGATCGAGGCGGACGGCCGTGTCGCGCGGCTGCGGGCGAGGAGGGAGATCGTGCTGTGCGCCGGCACGTTCCACTCGCCTCACGTCCTGCTGAATTCGGGTGTGGGCGACGCGCAGGACCTCAGGTCCTGGGGCGTCGAGCCCGTGCATCATCTGCCGGCGGTCGGCCGGAACCTGCAGGATCACCCGTCGGCTTTCGTCGTCATGGACATGGACGACACGACGTCCTACGGCCACTCATGGAAGGCGCTGCCGCGCAACATCGCGCAGTGCGGGCAATACCTGCTGAAGCGCACCGGCATGCTGGCGAGCAACCTGTTCGAAACGAATGCCTATATCAGGACTCGGCCCGGCCTCGACCGCCCCGACATGCAGGTGGTGTTCCAGCCGGCGAGGCGCAACCCGCGTCCGTTCCCGATCCCGCTCGGGCACGGCTTCGTCGTCGCGATCGTGTGCCTTTACCCGGAAAGCAGAGGCTCCGTCAGGCTATCGGGTCCCGATCCGCTCGCCGCGCCTTTGATCGATCCCGCGCTGCTCGAGAGCGAGGCGGACCTGCGGACGCTGGTCGACGGGCTCAAGCTCGCACGACGCATCATCGCGCACGACGGCTTTGCACGGTACCGCGCGCACGAGCGGGCGCCGGGCGGCGCGGTGGCGGACGACGCGGCGCTCGCGGACTATATAAGGGAGACGCTCGTCACCGTGCATCACCCGGCCTCGACGTGCCGGATGGGCCCGGCCGGAGACACGACAGTGGTCGATGCCGAGCTGAGAGTGCATGGCCTCGAAGGGCTGCGCGTTGCCGACGCCTCGATCTATCCTCGTCTCGTGGGCGCCAACACGAACGCGAGCGTCGTAGCGATCGCGGAGAAGGCGTCGGACATGATTCTGGGCAAGGCGCTGCCGCCGCCGATCGAAGTCTCGAGCGCGGCCTGACGGCAGTCGAGCATCACGGAGGGATTCGAATGGCCATCGAGACGCTGCGCACGTGGAAGATCGGCGACGTGGAGGTGACCCGCATCGCCGAGGTCGACGCCTGGGAAGACGACATCACGATGCTGCTGCCGGATGCGACGCCGGAGACGGTGCTGGCCTACCCGTGGCTGCAGCCGCATTTCGCGACGCCCGAAGGCAAGATGATCATCTCGTTCCAGTGCTTCGTGATGCGCACGCCGGAGCACCGGATCATGCTCGACACCTGCATCGGCTCGGACCGTCAGCGCGAGTTTCCGGTGTTCACGAACATGCAGAGCAGCTTTCTCGAGGACCTTGCTCATGCCGGCTTCGAGCCGGAAGCGATCGACATCGTGCTGTGCACGCACCTGCATTTCGACCACGTCGGCTGGAACACGCACCTCGTGGAGGGCGAATGGGTGCCGACGTTCCCGAACGCCCGTTACCTTTTCGGGCGCAAGGAGTACGAGCACTGGATGATGCTGAAGGAGACCAACGGCTATCATGACCTGAACCACATGTACGACGCCGTGCAGCCCGTCGTCGACGCGGGGCTCGTGGATCTGATCGAGCCTGACCACGATATCTGTCCGGAGCTCCGCCTGCGCCCGACGCCGGGCCACACGCCGCACCACGTCAGCATCCTGATCGAGTCGGAGGGCGAGCGCGCCGTCGTGACCGGCGACCTGATGCATAATCCGATACAGCTCGAGCGGCCGGCAGACCTGACGCGCTTCGACATGGAGAAGGAGACGGCGGCGCGCACCCGCAAGGCGTTCATCGACGACTATGCCAACTCCGAAGTGTTCGTGATCGGCAGCCATTTTAGCGACCCGACCGGCGGCTGGGTCGTGCGCGACGGCGCCGGGTGCCGTCTCGAGCGGCGGCCGGCGGTGAAGCGGAAGTGAGTCGCGAAGCGGCAGCGAACCGTAATGCAAAGCTCAGGAAGGATGACCATGACGACGAAAATTGCCCTGGCCGTGCTGGCCGGTTGCGCGGCGGCAGCCGCGTCCGCCCAGAGCCCGTCTTCGGACTTCGATCGCGGCAGCAGCCTGCAGGCCTGGCAGGATCCCGGATACGCGGACGTCGTCGCCCGCTGCGAGAACCCGCCCGAGCCGTTCCGGATCGGTGGAGGGGGGGCGGCCGATAGCGACGCGCCGCCGCCGGAGCCTCCGGCCCTGCCCGAGTCGACGGCGATCCCGGGCGTCATCGCGGCGGGCGAGAAGTGGGAGGTCGTGTGGTCGTGGGAAGGCAATAACGCCGACGGCCCCATCGCCGGCGAGGACGGCACGATTCTGTTCGCGAACAACGACGCGAGCAACGTGATGCGGCTCGACCCCGAGACGGGGCTCGCGACGATCGTTCACGACG
>JAFGNC010000168.1 GCA_016927175.1 Gammaproteobacteria bacterium
CTGGCTCCAGCCGCGCCGGCGCAGGATGGACGGCGACGTGGTCTCGGCCGTCCATTGCTGCGTCTCGCCGTCCTCGCCCGTGACCTCGAACTTCAGGATCGCGTGGGGGTTGGCGAAGCGGAACTCCGTTACGGTGCCGCTGACCGTGACGCGGTCGTCGAGCTTGTAGAACAGAGCCGCCGAGTGGTGTGCCGCGGCGGCGGTTGCCGCCAGCGAAAGCGTGGCGAAGAGACGGAATCGCATGTTCGTCCTGTTCATCGTGTGCCGTTGTGGCTGCCATAATGTTACCCGCCATAACGGTTTCGTTCCAGAAACCGCGGGCCTGCTGCTGCGTCGTCCGCTCTGCTGCTGCGCCTTGCAGATATGGGAGGCGATGCTCGAGCGCTCCGGATCGACGCCGACGGAAGGGCCGGAAGGCTTCGGCACGAGGCGCCGCAAGCGATCACTCTATCGCCGTGCGGTTGCGCGGCGGTCGCAGAATCACTCGTTCGCGTTTCCAGCCCGCCTCGCTTTTCTCGATGGCGGCACGCGCGCTTGCCCCGGCTCGCTCCGCTTCGCTTTGGCGCCCGTCGCCGCCGCGCGGCGCTCGCGCTTGCCGCGCGCGACCTCGGTTGCGAGCGCTTCCAGGCGGTGCTCCCAGGTGCTTCGAAAAGGCTCGAGCCATGCGTCGATTTCGAGCAGCGGGCCGGGCTCGATGGAGTAGATGCGCCGGGGGCCGTCGCTGCGGACGGTCGCGAAGCCGTTGTCCCGCAGCACCCGCAGGTGCTGCGAGACGGCCGACTGCGAGATCCCGAACTCCGTCTGGATCACGGCGACGATGTCGCCGGAGGACAGCTCGCCCCGCGCCAGCAGCTCGAGGATCCGGCGCCGTACGGGGTCGGCGAGCAGGTCGAGTGCGTGCATCAAGTCTCCGTCGGCCTCCTCTACTCGCCGAGGTAAAAGGACGTGGTCCGGTCCGCGGCGGCCGTCGCAGCCGCGGGGTCGGTGCCGGACTCGATCGAGGCGGCACGCCATGCATCGCTGCTCCGGCGGACGAAGCTCCTGCCTTCCTCGCTCGCGAGCCACGCTTGGGCCGACTCGGGGCCGACGGCGCTCTCGGTGGCGAGGTGCTGATCGAGACCGAGCAGTGCCTCATCCCAGCCGACACCCACCGCGCCCGGGCCGAACTGGTCCCAGAACTCTTCCGGAACGTGCGCAATGTGCTCGAGCCTGAGCAATGTCCGGCCGTCGGGCTGCTCCGACAGGTCGACCGTGACCCAGCTGACCTGGCCGTGCATGCCCCACGTCAGCGCGAGGTGTCGAGGCGGCTCGCAGCCCGTGATCTCGCCGCTCGCGTTCCCTTTGAGCTGATAGCTGCCGCCGAGGCGAAGATCTCCCGAGACGGGCAGGAACCAGCGCGGGATCCGCTCCGGGTTCGTCAAGGCATCCCACAGGTCCTCTCGATTCGTGTCGTAGGCACGCGAGGCTGCGACGACGCGCGCCGGAGCGCCTTCATGCTCGCGGCTCGTGACTTCTCGGGTGACTGCGCCGATCACGCGTCCGACGTCGATGGTCATCAGTACCTCCTTCCGTTCCGTATGGGCGATCAGGTCACAGAAGGATATTAGTTGTGACTTATATAAGTCAAGGCTAAAAAGGTTGCGCGCGCTCCGCCCGCGCCGAGTGGGTCAAGGCGATCACCCCGAAGAGATCGCGTCCACAGAGATCGCCGCCAGCGACATCGCCGCAACAGCATCGTCGCCGCGCTCGGGCAGCACGGCTCCCGCGCCGGTAGACCGCCGGATAGCTCACGCTCATGCTGCGCGCTTACAGATGCCGGAGGCGATGTTCGGACTCTCGGGGTTGACGTCCACGGTGCGATCGCGCGGATTGACGACGAGGTCCATGTCTTCCAGCGGTATGGCGCCGAGCAGCACTTCGTCACCGAGCACCAGCGCGCCTACGCAACCGGTCCGGTTCTTGAAGCGTATGATGACGGGGCCGACGTAGGGATAGGTGGCACGAGAGCCGTCCGCCAGCTTCACTTCCCGCTCCTCGAGCACGTCGAGCTTGAGCTGCAGGCGCACGTGCTCGGGAATGCACAGGAACACGGAGCCGGTATCGGCGAGCGCGGCCGCCTCGATCGGCGCCAGCGACGGCTCGCGGGGATTGCTCAATTCCAGCACCGCGGTCACGAGTCCCATGCCTCCCAGTCTGCGTCGGCGCGGCATCACGCGACATGACGATAAGCGGCGTGAATGCGCGCAAATCGTTAAAGGTATAGTCACTCTAAAGCGGCCGGGCGAGGTGCCGCAAGCGCTCTGCCGTCCGGCGCCGAGGCAGCGTCGCCCGAATGACCGCTCCGCCGCAAACGGTGCATACTCTGGCGTCGCGGCCGGCGCGTATCGGCCGCGTCGTCCAATCGGATTATCGAGAGGAGTTCGTTCATGCCGGAAAAAATACTGCGCACCTTTATGCCGCGAGGGATTCGATGAGCGCACCGCCGCCGGTCCTGACGAAGCTCGAGCTGACGGACGACATGAAACACGCCGTCAACGCAGCGTTCGAGATGCGAAGGCCGATGGTGATCGCGTACGTCGACGAGAACGGAGCCCCGCAGCTCTCCTACCGCGGCAGCACGCAGGCCTTCAGCGACACGCAGCTCGCGATCTGGGTTCGCAATCCGCAGGGGCGCATCCTCGAGTCTATCGAGGCGCAGCCCGCTGTCGCTCTGCTGTACGGCTACTTCGAGCCGAACGACCGCGGCTTCATGATCTTTCGCGGCCGCGCCAGAATCGACGGCAGCGAAGCGGTTCGCAAGCGCGTCTACGAGCAGGCCCACGAATTCGAGCGCAATCAGGACCCCGAGCGCAGGGGCGTCGCGGTCGTCATCGATCTCGACAGCGTCGACGGCTTCTTCGGCGGCGCCCGTCTCGAGATGCGGCGATGAAGCCGCACGTGTGAGCGACGACGCCTGTTACGTTGCTTTGGCTGAAGCGTTACAGTTACCGCTCGCGACCCTCGATCTCCGATCGGCTGGGTCGCACGGCGTGCACTGCCAGTTACTGTTGCCGTGAAATCCGCTGCGCCCGCTTTCGACAACACGTTCGCAAGGCTGCCCGAGCGATTCTTCGAGCGCCGGAAGCCGGCGCCCGTCGCGGCGCCGCGCCTGATCCGAATCAATAGGCCGCTCGCCGAGGAGCTCGGCATCGATCCCGACTGGCTGGCGGGGCCGGAGGGCCTCGCGGTGCTGGCCGGCAACGACGTGCCGGAGGCTGCCGAGCCCATCGCCCAGGCGTACGCGGGTCACCAGTTCGGGGCGCTCGTGCCCCAGCTCGGCGACGGCCGCGCCGTGCTGCTCGGCGAGATCGTCGACGTGCACGGCCGACGCCGCGACCTGCAGCTGAAGGGCTCGGGCCGCACGGCGTTCTCGCGCGGAGGCGACGGCCGCGCCGGTCTCGGTCCCGTGCTGCGCGAGTACGTGGTCAGCGAGGCGATGGCCGCGCTCGGCATCCCGACGACGCGCGCGCTTGCGGCCGTGATGACCGGCGAGGCGGTGTTCCGCGACAGGCCCGTGCCGGGCGCCGTGCTGGCGCGCACGGCCGCCAGCCACATCCGCGTCGGCACGTTTGAGTATTTTGCGATCCGCCGCGACGTTGCGGCGCTGCGGCTTCTGACCGACCACGCGATCGCGCGGCATTATCCGGAGGCGGCGCAGGCCGAGCGGCCGGCGCTCGCGTTCCTCGCGAGCGTCGCGGCGGCGCAGGCGGCCCTGATCGCGAAGTGGATGCTGGTCGGCTTCATCCACGGCGTCATGAACACGGACAACACGGCGATCTCCGGCGAGACGATCGACTACGGGCCGTGCGCTTTCATGGACGGGTACGATCCCGGCGCGGTATTCAGCTCGATCGACCACGGCGGCCGCTACGCGTACGGCAACCAGCCGCGCATCGCGCAGTGGAATCTGGCGCGCCTCGCCGAGGCCCTGCTGCCGCTGATCGACCACGACCAGGATCGGGCGGTCGCGCTCGCGACCGCCGTGCTCGAGGAATTCCCCCGGCGCTTCGAAGCCGCCATCGAGGCCGGCTGGTGCCGCAAGATCGCTCTGCCGGAGGCGACCGGGGCGGACGTCGCGCTGGCGCTCGATCTGCTGCGCCTGATGGCGGAGCAGCGGGCGGACTTCACGCTGACGTTCCGCGCGCTCGGCGACGCGCTGACCGGAAAGGCGTCAGGCGAGGCCGCGCGAAACCTGTTCGACGACCCCGAGTCCTTCGATGCCTGGGCCGCGCGCTGGCGCGACCGCCTCGCGGCGCTCGATGCGGATCCCGCGGACCGCCGCGCCGCGTTGCACAAGGTCAACCCGCGCTTCATCCCGCGCAACCACCGCGTCGAAGCGGTCATCACGGCGGCCGTCGAGCGCGAGGACTTCGGCCCGTTCGAGACGCTGCTCGGCGTGCTCGCGCGGCCGTACGACGATCAGCCCGGCAGGGACGAGTACGCGCTGCCGCCGCGGCCGGAGGAGCGGGTGACGCAGACGTTCTGCGGCACGTGAGCCGTCAACGCGGCACGTGAGCCGCGTCAGTCCGCGCCGTCGTCGATCAACGCCTGCATGACCGCGGTCTCGAAATCCTCCCGCAGCTGCTGGCGCGTCTCGAGGAACGCGTTCTGCGTCATGAAGATGCCGACGAGCCTCTCCTCCGGGTCGATGAAGAAATGCGTGTTGAACGCGCCGCTCCAGCCGAAGCTGCCTTCGGAAAGCAGCGTGTTGCGTGCGGCGGGGTCGGTGACGACGCGTACGCCGAGGCCGTAGCCTTCGCCGGGCGTGCGGCCCGGCAGCGTGTCCGGCACGAACACGGACGTCATCAGATCCACGGTCTTGCGGGAGACGAGCCGCACATCGTCGAGCCGCCCGCCGTTCAGCAGCATCAGCGCGAACTTCAGGTAATCCTCCGCCGTGCTGAACAGGCCCCCGCCGCCGGAGAAATAGACGCCGTTGACGAAGGGCAGATCCGGCGTCTCGACGAGGCCGCCTTCCTCGCTGCGGTACAGCGTCGCGATCCGGCCGCCGTGCGCGTCGCCGGGGTGGAAGAACGTATCGATCATACCGAGCGGCTCGAAAATTCGCTCCTTGGCGAACGCGTCGAAAGGCATGCCGGAGGCCACTTCCACGACGCGGACCAGCACGTCGAAACCGAACTGCCCGCTGTATGCCCAACGCGTGCCCGGCTGGAAGTCGAGCGGCACGCTCGCGAGGCGCGGCAGCACGTCGGCGAGCGATTCGCCGGCGCCGATGCTCACGTCGTGCTCGCTGCTGGCCCCGCCGCTCATCAGCCCCGACGTGTGCGTCAGCAGATCGCGGATCGTGATTTCGCGCTGCGCCGGAACGGTGCCCGCCCGGGCCGCGGCGGAAGCGGATCTGGGCCCGGACGGCGCGGGCGTCTCTGCGCCCGTCGCGGCCGGTGCGGCGACCGCGAGCCCCTCGAGCTCCGGTATGAATCGCGAAGCCGGGTCCGTGAGCCGGACCTTGCCTTCCTCGACCATGATCAGGATCGACAGCGCCACGACCGGCTTCGTCATCGACATGATGCGGAACACGGCATCCTTCCGCATCGGACGCTCCGCGTCGAGGTCCATCAGGCCCTGTGCCCGAAAGTAGGCGGTCCGGTCGTCGCGCGCGATCAGAGTCACGGCGCCCGAGAAGGTGCGCTGGTCGATGTGACGCTGCATCAGCTCGGCGACGCGTTCGAGCCGCTGCGACGACAACCCGACGCTTTCGGGGTTCTCGTCCTGAGCGAGCCCGGGCGCCGCGGCACCGAGCGCGAGCCACAGAAACGCGAGGAGCGGAAGAGCGGCACGACGCCTGTTCATTTTATTGGGACCTCGTGAATGCGTGGGGCCGGCGACAGGCCGGCACCAGTATACGATGCCGCCTTCGGCCAGGACGCTCAACGGATCACTGTGATGTCCACGCCGATCTCGAGCTTCGCCCATGCCCGATCCGCCGTCAGCACCGGCAAGCCCTCGACCAGGCCCAGGCCGAGGCACGCCCGTTCGCCTATCGAGAGTCCGAGCCGCCTCGTGGCCTGCCGCATCGACGCGGATGTCAGCGCGGCCTCTTCGTCGAACGGCCGGATCCGGATATCGAGACTCCCGCGGATTCGGCGCCTGTCGTCTTCCGACACGCCTCGATCGACGAGCTTCGCCAGCACCTCCGCCCAATTTACCGCCGACATCGCGGCCGAGCCCGAGCCGAGAACGTCGAGGACGGCTTCGGCTCCGGGCTCGTCGTCCAGCCATGCCAGCAACGCCGACGCGTCGAGCACGGCCTCAGTCAACGTCGCGCTCCGCCTCGCGCCGACGCTCGGCGATCAGCTCCGCGGCCATTCCTTCGTCGCTCTTCGGGTACTTCCGGAGGACTTCCCGCGCCGATCGAAGACCGGCCCTCCGTGTCAGGACTCGCAACTCGTCGCCTTCGATTCGAACGAGCAACTCCTCGCCAGGAGAAGCGCACCACGAGCTCAGGATCCGCTGCGGCAGGGAGATGCGACCCGTTTCGTCCAGGGTCGCCCTCGCGGGCGCCGATGCGGGGGCACGGTCTGCGTCCCGGACCGCGTTTGCGTCGGGCGAGATGCCCGCCCGCTTCAGCACGTTGTAGGCATGCTGGTATCGGATGCCGAGAAATCGGCCGATGTCGGCCGGCGCGACGCCGGCACGGCCGAGCGCGCGAATCTTGTCTGCCTTTGTAGGCAGTGAGCGCGTGATGCGCCGCATCTCGCTGTCGGTCAGTGATTCCATGGCGAAGGACGGCAGAGAGTTACTCTGCAGTGAACGTTAACTAATGTGTAACTCAATGTGGTTATAGCTTAACCAAAGGCTCGGATCAATGCCCGGCGAGGCTCGCGGCGGCCGCCGCCCCTGCTCGCGGTGACCCGGCACCCGTTGTGTGACTGAACCACTCCACTGGGCAGTCATTGCGGGCAGCTGAATTCGCGGACGCGAGTAACCGGCCGCGGCCGGCCGGCGGCCGCGGTATAGTCGCGGGATCGACGATCGAGACTCGTCGGGGGGAAGGATGACACTACGCATACCGGCGCTCGTCGCACTGCTCGGCGCCGTCCACACGGCCGGCGCGCACCACGCGTTCGCGCCGCACTTCGACAGCGACAAGCCCGTCGTGATCACGGGCGAGGTCACCACGTTCGAGCGCCGGAACCCGCATGCGTACCTGCACGTGTCGGCCGTCGATGAGAACGGCCTGACGCGCGAGTACGTCTGCGAGTCGCACGGCGTCACGCAGCTCACGCGAAACGGGATCCATCCGGACATGCTGGCGCCGGGTACCGTCGTCACGTTGCGCGGCTCGCAGGCGCGGCGCGACCCTTACGGCTGCTTCTTCACGTCCGTCGAGCTCGAGGACGGCCGCGTGCTCGACGTGAACGGGCCGCGCGGCCCGAAGAGCGAGCGCGAGGAAATCCAACGCACCGACATCTACGGCACGTGGATGCGCGCTTCGGCGAGCGGCACGCCGAGCGGCAGCCAGCCGATGCTCGATTTCATGACGCCGGCGGGCGAGGCGGCCGTCGCGGCGTACGACCCGTTCACGGACGACCCGACGTTCCGCTGCGACCCGGTCTCGATCCGCCGCGTCTGGTTCGCGCCTGGCACGCCGCTGTCGATCAGCCGGCAGGGGGACAAGATCATCCTGAAGCACGAGTGGATGGACGTGGAGCGCGTCGTCCATCTCGATGTCGCGGCGCACCCGGCGGAGGGTCCGCGCACGACGCTCGGTCACTCGATCGGCCGTTTCGAGGGCGATACGCTCGTGATCGAGACGGCGAATTATGCGGCGGGGGTGTTGAGCCAGTACGTCGAAACCCCCGGCAAGCCGATCCGGGGCATGCTGCATTCGGACGCGCTGACGTCTACCGAGCGCGTGCGTTTCGACGCCGA
>JAFGNC010000169.1 GCA_016927175.1 Gammaproteobacteria bacterium
CCTTCCGTGGACGGGTAGACCGGCGTCAGCGTCGTATCCGGCGGCTCGTCGTCTGCCGCGAGCACGCGACACTCCGGGTGCACCATCTCGAGCCCGGTGGCGCCGGCCCTGACCTCGCCGAAGCAGCGGACGCGCGTGCCTTTGGCGAGACGCTGCTGCTGCGCCGTCGAGAAGTGGAAGAAGCGCAGCGTCACGCCGCCGGTGCGGTCCGCGAGCCGGCACAGCAGCGAGCGCCGCCGCCGGAACGCGACCTCGGCGACCTCGATCGTGCCCTCGACCAGAACCTTCTCGCCCGGCCGCAGGCTCCCGAGCATCCGGACCCGGGTGCGGTCCTCGTAGCGCTGCGGCAGCAGGCACAGCACGTCGCGCACGCGCTGCACGCCGAGCCGTGTCAGCTTCTCGCCGAGCCGCGGCCCGACGCCGACGAGGCTCGAGACCGGCCTGTCGAGGAGGTCGAGGTGATGTCGCTCCAAGGCGGCAGGATTATGCGATCGGCGGGTCGTCGCAGTCACGGTCTACGCGCCGGAAGCCGCGCCTCGGCGCCGGGCCCGTCAGCCGACGACGAGGATCGCGTCCATCTCGACCGCGGCGCCCTTCGGCAGCTGCGCCACGCCGATCGCGGCCCGCGCGGGATACGGCTCGCGAAAATACTGCGCCATGATCTCGTTGACGAGCCCGAAATGCGCCAGATCCGTCAGATAAATCGTCAGCTTCACCACGTCGGCGAGCGATCCGCCCGCGGCCGCCGCGACCGCGGCGAGATTGTCGAACACCCGCCGGATCTGCGCTTCCATGTCGGGCCCGACCAGCTCCATCGTCGCCGGATCGAGCGGGATCTGCCCCGACAGATACACGGTGTCGCCGACCTGCACCGCCTGACTGTACGTACCGATCGCCGCCGGCGCCGCATCCGTCCGAATCGTCTTCCTCGTCATCGTCGCTCTCGCCTCAGTCTCCGCCTTAGGTTTCTCTATCGGTCCGCGTCCGTCTTCATCCGCTTTCGTCGCCAGCGCCTCGTCGATGGAATCTCGCGAGGAGCGAATCCCTTCGCATGGTATTCGACGGGACGCTCGCGCGCATGGACGCGCGCGAGCGAGCCTACAGGGACGTATTTACGGCGTTCCCGTCGAATACCATGCGAAGGGATTCGTGGTGCTGCTACAAGGTCTTCAAAGTCTTCAGGTTCAGGGCCTTAACGCCACTGCACGTGCACGAGCGGACCGTCACCCGGTGCTGCGAGTGACCCTGACCACCCCAGGTATCGTCCTGATGCTCCGCAACACCTGCGCCAGCTGCTTCCGGTCCCTGACCTTGAGCCGGAACAGCAACGCCGACGCGTCGCCTTCCGTGTCCACCCTGACGTGATCGATGTTGCTGTGCGCCGCCGATATTCTGCCCGCAACCTCCGCCAGCAGCCCCACGCGATCCATCGTTCGAACGTGGATCTCGGACATGAACTCGCCCTTGACGTTGCTCTTCCAGTTGACCGGAATCCACTTCGACGGCTGCTTGCGATACTCCGCCAGGTTGCCGCAGGTGTCGCGGTGGATCACGACGCCGCGGCCGCTCGACATGAAGCCGACGATCTCGTCGCCGGGGATCGGGTAGCAGCAGCGCGCGTAATTGACGACCAGCCCTTCGGTACCGGCGATCTCCAGCGGCTTGCGCCGCGCCGCGGCCTCCTTCTCGTCCTTGCCGTCGCCGCTGCTGCCCTGCGCCAGCATCCCGGCCACGACCGGCGCCAGGCGCTCGCCGAGCCCGAGCTGCTCGTACAGCGTCGCCATGTCGTCGACGCCGAGCTCCTCGAGCAACGGTGACGTGCGGGCCTTGGACAGGCGCCGCAGGCTCAGCGAATAAGGGCGCAGCGCCTGGCTCAACAGCCGCCGGCCGAGCTCCTGGGCCTCGTCGCGCCGCAGATTCTTCAGGTACGCCCTGATCGCGTTGCGGGCCTTCGCCGTCGTGACGAAGTTGACCCAGTTCGGATTCGGCCGCGCGCCGCGGGCGGTGATGACCTCGACCGTCTCGCCGTTGCCGAGCGCGGTCTTCAGCGGCACGAGCCGCCGGTCGATCTTGGCCGCGACGCAGCGATTGCCCACGTCCGTGTGCACGGCGTAGGCGAAATCGACGCACGTCGCGCCGCGCGGCAGCCGCATGATGTCGCCCTTCGGCGTGAAGACGTAGACCTTGTCCGGGAACAGGTCCACCTTGACCGTCTCGAGGAATTCCTCGGAGTTCGCCGCGTGCTGCATCTCCATCAGGCCCGTCAGCCACTCGCGCGCGCGCTCCTCGGTGCTGTACGTGTGCTTGTCGACAGCCTTGTACTGCCAGTGCGCGGCGACGCCCCGCTCCGCGACCTTGTCCATCTCGTCCGTGCGGATCTGCACCTCGAGCGGCAGGCCGTTCGGGCCGAACAGGGTCGTGTGCAGGGACTGGTAGCCGTTGACGCGGGGGATCGCGATGTAGTCCTTGAAACGGCCGGGCATCGGCTTGTAGAGCTGGTGCGCGAGCCCCAGCACGCGATAGCAGCTGTCGACGTCGCCGACGACGATCCGGATGCCGAAGACGTCCACGATCTCGGACAGGTGCGCGTGCTTGCGCTGCATCTTCTTATAGATGCTGTACAGGTGCTTCTCGCGGCCCGTGACCCTCGCGCCGATGCCGGCGGCGGCGAGCTCGGTGACGAAGCGCGATTCGATCTTTCGCAGCAGCTGGCGCTGATTGCCGCGCGCGCGGCGCAGCGCACGCTCGAGCACGCGGTGCCGGTACGGGTAGAACGTCTTGAAGCCGAGCGCCTCGAGCTCGACCTTCAGGCTGTAGATGCCGAGCCGATTGGCGATCGGCGCGTAGATCTCGAGCGTCTCGCGGGAAATGCGGCGCTGCTTGTGAAGGGGCAGGGCCTCGATCGTGCGCATGTTGTGCGTGCGGTCCGCCAGCTTGACCAGAATCACGCGCAGGTCCTGCACCATCGCGAGCAGCATCTTGCGGAAGCTCTCCGCCTGCGCCTCGGCGGCGCTGTCGAAGCGCAGCTGATCCAGCTTGCTGACCCCGTCTACCAGCAGCGCGACGTCGTCGCCGAAACGCTCGCGGATCTCCTCGCGCGTCGCGGGCGTGTCCTCGATCGTGTCGTGCAGCAGAGCGGCTTTGATCGAGCCCGCGTCGAGGTAGAGCCCGGCCAGTATCTCGGCGACCGCGACCGGGTGCGTGATGTACGGCTCGCCGCTGCGGCGGTGCTGCCCGTGATGGGCTCTGGCGCCGAACTCGTAGGCTTCGACGATTCCGGCGATGTCGTCCGGCGGCAGATACTGCTCGAGGCGCGAAATCAGCTGCGAGAAGTCGTCGCTGCGCCTGACGGTCGGCAGCCGCTTATCGAGTATCGCGCCGGTGTGCATACATGGGGCCGAGACGGGGCGGTTCGCCCGCCCGCGTCAATCGCCGATCGAGATGGGTCTCGGCATCAGCAGATCCTCGGGAATCGTCGAAGAGCGCGTCTCGAGCTCGAGCAGATCCTCGACCGGCTGCTCCCGCTCCGTCAGGATGTTCTCGTCGATGTAGCCTTCGGCGATCTCGCGCAGCGCGACGACCGTCGGCTTGTCGTTCTCCCACTCGACCATCGCGTGCGCGCCGTTCGCGAGCTGCCGGGCGCGCTTCGCCGCGACGAGCACGAGCTGGAACATGTTCGGAACGTGCTGTGCGCAATCTTCAACGGTAATTCGAGCCATTGGGACCTCCTTGCTCTGAAGCGTTCAAGTCTACTCCATATCGGGGTGGGCGTACCGTTATCCGGCGCCGGCCGCCGTCTGGAAGACGCGCTCGACGCGCGCCCGTGCCTGCGGGGTGTCGGTCCGGTGGGCGGCCCCGTGCCCTCTGACGATCGCGGCGAGCTCGTCGGCCGCCCGCTCGACGTCGTCGTTGACCACGACGTAACCGAACTCGTTCCAGTGGCTCATGTCGTCCACGGCATCGGCCAGGCGCCGCTCGATGACCGCCGGCGTGTCCGTGGCGCGGCCGCGGAGCCGCTTCTCGAGCTCCGCGAGACTCGGCGGCAGAACGAAAACCGTCAGCGCCTCCGGCGCGCGCTCGCGCACCTGCCGGGCCCCCTGCCAGTCGATCTCGAGCAGCACGCTCCGGCCCGCCTCGAGCAGCGATTCGACGTGCTCGCGCCCCGTGCCGTACCAGTGGTCGAAGACCCTCGCATGCTCGAGGAACCCGCCGCGGCGGACCATCTCGACGAAGCGCTGCTCGGGCACGAAGAAGTAGTCGACGCCGTCGCGCTCGGAGCTGCGCGGCGGCCGCGTCGTATAGGAGACCGAGAACTCGAGGCCCGGTTCGCGCTCGAGCAGCGCGCGCACCAGCGTCGTCTTGCCTGCACCGGACGGCGCGGCGATCACGACGAGCCGGCCGCGGCGTCGTACGTGGCCTGTCATGTCATTCGAGATTCTGAAGCTGCTCGCGCATCTGCTCGACCAGCACTTTCAGGTCGACCGCGGCGCGCGTCAGCTCCTCGTCCTGCGACTTCGACCCGAGCGTGTTGGCTTCCCGGTTCATCTCCTGGACGAGGAAGTCGAGCCGCCGGCCGACCGGCTCGGGCCGCCGCAGCACGTCGCGCACCTCGGCGACGTGCCCCTCCAGGCGGTCGAGCTCCTCGGTCACGTCGAGCCGCTGCGCGAGCAGCACGAGCTCCTGCTCGAGCCTTTCGGGCTGGGCCTGAACGTCGAGCCGCGCGAGCCGCTCCTCGAGCTTGCGTCGGTAGCGGGTTTCCGCATCGCCGAGACGGGGCCGCACGGTGTCGATCAGCGCCGCGATGGCTGCGCAGCGCTGCTCGAGCAATGCGCCGATGCGCGCGCCTTCGCGCGCCCGGGCCTCCGCGAGCGACTCCACGGCGCGGCGCAGCGCATCCCGGACCGGGTCCGCCAGCGCGTCGTGATCGAGCTGCGGCTCCTTCAGCACGCCGGGCCAGCGCAGCGCTTCCGCCGCGGACAGCGGCCGCGCATCCGGCATGACCGCGGCGACCTGCCTCGTCAGCGCCTCGAGCTCCGCGAGCGCGCCCGAGTCGACGGCATAGCGCGCCGCGCCGCCCTCGGCGACGCCGACCTTCAGCGTGCAGTCCACCTTGCCGCGGCGGATCGAGGCCGCGACGATGTCGCGGCACTCCGGCTCGAGCGCGCGCAGCTCCTCCGGCAGCCGGATCCCGACGTCCAGGAAGCGATGATTGACGCTGCGGACCTCCCATGCGACCCGGAAGGGCTCGGACGCGGCGTCCGCGCTCGCAAAGCCTGTCATGCTGTAAGGCAACGGTGATTCCCTTTGTAGATCCGCGGCGCGGAAACGGTCTAAAGTGGCCGGCTAGTCTAAGATAACCCCCACCGACGACACGAGCGTACTTGTGGAGATCGATTTCGCAAAGCTGAGCCTCGCGGGAAACCGTCAGGAGAATCAGGACCGGGTTGACGTGTTCACGGACGACGGCGCCGTGCTGATGGTCGTCGTGGACGGAATGGGGGGACATGCCGAGGGCGCGAAGGCCGCCGAGGTCACCGTGGCGACTCTGCGCGAGTGCTTCGCGGCCGAGCCGCGCCCGCTGCTCGACCCCCAGGGGTTTCTGACGCTGTCGCTCGCCTACGCTCATGCGCGAGTGGTCGCGCTCGGCGAGGGCGTACCGATGGATCACAAGCCGCGCGCCACCTGCGCCGTCTGCCTCGTGCAGGACGGCGGGGCGTACTGGGCGCACGTCGGCGACAGCCGCATCTATCAGCTTCGGCTCGGCGAGATCCGCGAGCGCACGCGCGATCACAGCCACGTCGAGCTGCTGCTGCGCGAGGGCCTGATCGCCGAACGCGAGGCGCGCTCGCATCCGATGCGCAACTTCGTGGAGTGCTGCCTCGGCGGCGACACGCCGTTGCCGAACATGAGCGTGTCCGGGCGCAAGCCCGTCGCCAGCGGCGACGTGCTGATGGTCTGCACGGACGGGCTCTGGACAGGCGTCGACGACGGCGAGATCGCGGCGATCGCGAACGGCGCGGCCGTCGGCAAGCCGTTGCGGGAGCTGGCCGAGAAGGCCGTCGCCAACAACAGCCCCCACAGCGACAACACCAGTGCCGCCGCTTTACGCTGGCTCGGCTAAACGGTGAGCGGAGGTCGACGAATGCGCCCGAGCAAACGCCGAGCGGACCAGATGCGCGCGGTCCGCTTCTTACCGGAATTCACCCGCCACGCGGAGGGCGCGGTCCTCGCGGAGTTCGGCGATACGCGCGTGCTGTGCACGGCTTCGGTCGAGCCGCGGGTCCCGCCGTTCCTGAAGGGAAAGCAGGAGGGCTGGGTCACGGCGGAATACGGCATGCTGCCGAGGGCCACTCATACGCGCACGCCGCGCGAGGCCGCCCGCGGCAGGCAGAGCGGCAGGACGCTCGAGATTCAGCGGCTGATCGGCCGCAGCCTGCGGGCCGTCGTCGACCGGCGCGCGCTCGGCGAGCGTACGATCACGATCGACTGCGACGTGCTGCAGGCCGATGGCGGCACTCGCACGGCGGCGATATCGGGCGGCTACGTCGCGCTGGCCCTCGCCGCCGGCAAGCTGCTGTCTCGCGGCGACCTCGAGCGCAACCCGATTCACGGGCAGATCGCGGCGGTTTCCGTCGGCATCTACCGCGGCGTGCCGGTGCTCGACCTCGATTACGCCGAGGACGCCGAGGCCGAAACGGACATGAATGTCGTCATGAACGAAGCGCGCGGCTTCGTCGAGATCCAGGGCACCGCGGAGGGCCATGCCTTCCACCGCGGAGAGCTCGACCGGCTTCTCGCGCTCGCGGAGCAGGGCGTCGAGAGTCTGCTGGCCGCGCAGACGGCCGTGCTCGAGCGCTAGACGTCGAGCGGTGAGGATGCGCACGCGCTGGGTCCTCGCGACGGGCAACCGCGGCAAGCTCGAGGAGATCGCGGCGCTGCTCGACGGCCGCGGCATCGAGCTCCTCGCGCAGAGCGAGCTCGGCATCGCCGCCGCCGACGAGACCGCGCCGACCTTCGTCGAGAACGCGCTGATCAAGGCGCGGCACGCGGCACGGCAGTCGGGCCTGCCTTCGCTCGCCGATGATTCGGGGCTGACGGTCGATGCGCTCGGGGGCGCGCCGGGCGTGCTGTCGGCGCGGTACGCGGGCCCGGATGCCGACGATCGGCGTAACGTCGAGCGCCTGCTCGAAGCGCTGCGCGACGTGCCGGAACGAAATCGCGCTGCGCGGTTCCATTGTGTCGTCGTCGCGCTGCGCCATCCGGACGACCCGGCTCCGGTGATCGCGACCGGCACGTGGCCCGGCCGGATCGCCGTTGCGCCGTCCGGGCGCAACGGATTCGGCTACGACCCCGTGTTTTTGGTGCCGGCGCTCGGCTGCACGGCGGCCGAGCTTGCGCCCGACGCGAAGAACGCCGTCAGCCACCGCGGAGCCGCCCTGCGGGCGCTGGCGGCACAGCTCGAGGAGCTCGACTGATCCGCCGGCGCCGGAAGCACGGCCTTACCTTTTATACACAGGGATCAGCGGAGCACGTAGAATCAATCAGCTTGCATTGCATAGTTGTCGCAAGCGCTTGGGATAGACGCATAAGCTATTGATGCACAATGCGGAAAGCGGCCTGCTCGTTTTTTGATCAAATCGCTGGAATCGCGACGGCACGCGCTGCGGCCGCCGAACGCGACGAGCGTTTCCACAGAGTTATTCACAGATTTTGTGGATAACGGGCACGGCCAGGCGGCGAGCCGGCGCCGCCTTGTAATGGGAGCGAGTCGGCAGTATTCTCTCGCGCCCGCTGAGGATCTCTATCATCATGAAGCCAGACACGCACCCCGAGTACCGGGAGATCAAAATCACGTGCAGTTGCGGGAACGAAATCGCGACCCGATCGACGCACACCGAGGACATGCATATCGAGGTCTGCTCGGCATGCCATCCTTTCTACACGGGCAAGCAGAAAATCGTCGACACCGGCGGCCGCGTAGACAAGTTCCGACGCCGCTACGGATTGTCCGCCAATAAGTAACGGGCCGCGAGCTCCGTTCGCCGCCCGCCTCCGCCCTTGGAGGCCAAGTCCGCGCTGCTATAATGTGCCGGCTGCGTTCGCCGGGGGTCTCCGGTGCCCGCTCCCAGCTCTCGTCCGCCCTGGCCAGGGGCCGGAATAGCTAGAATTTTGCCACTGCCAGGTGCCATTGATGACAGACAAGCACTTCACCCTGAACGACCCGGAGTCCGGCGAGTCGGTGCAGCTCGCCGTTCACGAGCCGACGGTGGGGCCGAAGGTCGTCGACGTGACGCAGCTGTACGGCGAGCACGGGGTGTTCACATTCGACCCCGGCTACGCCGCGACCGCGAGCTGCGAAAGCAGCATCACGTACATCGACGGCGAAGCCGGCGTGCTGATGTACCGCGGCTACCCGATCGAGCAGCTGGCAAAGCAGTCAACCTTTACCGAGGTCGCTTACCTGTTGCTGCACGGCGAGCTGCCGACGGCCGCGCAGCTCGACGAGTTCGACCATTCGATTCGCACGCACACGATGATCAACGAGTCGTTGCTGCGCTTCTTCAACGGCTTCCATCACAACGCGCATCCGATGGCCATGGTATCGGGCGTCGTCGCGTCGATGTCCGCGTTCTACCACGACAGCACGAACATCCACGATCCGCACGACCGCGACGTGTTCGCGTACCGCATCATCGCGAAGATCCCGACGATCGCCGCCGCCGCTTACAAGCATTCGCGCGGTCAGCCGTTCGTCTATCCGCAGAATCAGCTCGACTACTGCAGCAACCTGCTGCACATGTTCTTTGCGGTGCCGTCGGATCAGTACGAGGTCGACCCGGTCGCGGCCGAAGCGCTGGATCTGCTGTTCATCCTGCACGCCGACCACGAGCAGAACTGCAGCACGTCCACGGTCAGGCTGGCCGGCAGCTCGGGGACGAACCCGTACTCCGCCATCGCCGCGGGCATGTCCGCGCTGTGGGGGCCGGCACACGGCGGCGCGAACGAAGCCGTCATCAACATGCTCGAGGAGATCGGCTCCGCGGATCGGATCGGCCTTTACGTCTCGAAGGCGAAGGACCGCAACGATCCGTTCCGGCTCATGGGCTTCGGCCACCGCGTCTACAAGAGCTACGATCCGCGAGCGACGATCATTCGCGAGACCTGCCACCGCCTGCTCGAGCGCCTCGGCCACAACGACACGCCGCTGTTCGAGCTCGCGCTGCGGCTCGAGGAGATCGCGCTGAAGGACGAGTACTTCGTCGAGAAGAATCTGTACCCGAACGTCGACTTCTATTCGGGCATCATCTACCGCGCGCTAGGGATACCGAAGTCGATGTTCACGGTCATGTTCGCGATCGCCCGCTGCGTCGGGTGGGTGACGCACTGGCGCGAGATGGTGGCCGATCCCGGCACGAGAATCGGCCGTCCGCGGCAGCTTTACGTCGGCCCGACACGCCGAGACTACTCGCCGATCGGGTCCCGGTAAGACTCTCGCTCAGTCGTCCACCAGCTCCGCCACTTCGCTGCGCGGGGCCCGGCGCATCGGCTTCTGGTCGACCGGGCTCAGCGGAGCCTGCCGTATACCGTTTTCCGGGAACGCGGCGACGACGACCTCGGCGCCGTTCATGACGAACCGGTAAGCCGGAATCTGCGCCGCGAGCTTGGAGCCGTAGCGGTAGCGGCGCTCGCAGTCGCGCACGTTGACACCGTGCTCGGCGAGCTGCCAGACGATGCTCTCCGGGGCGTCGCTGAACGCGTGCAGCTCGATCGGCGAGCTGATCGTCGCGGTGCCGGCGAGCACGGCGCCGACCAGACGCGGCTCGAACGGCGCGAGCAGGTCCATGACCGACAATGCCGTCCGCCGCAGATTCTCGATCCGATGCGGATGCGTATCCGCTTCGAAGATCCGCTGCCTTTCGGCCAGGCTCTCCGCGATCTGCTGATTGCTCGGCAGCGCGCCGAGATCCCGGACGCCGAGCTTCTCGGCCGCCTTCCTCTTCGCGAGCCCGAAGTCCTCGATGCCGTTCTCCATCATCAGCCGGGCGGCGGCCTGAGCCAGCCGTTCGCGCAGCGATGCGGTCGTGGAGCCGGATTGACGTCTGCCCATGATTTCGTCGGCGCCCGTGGCGCGGCGGCTAGAAAAGCGGGTCCTGCGCCCGCTCCGTCTCGTTCGGCCGATACTCCGACCCGGGACCGGAGTACGCGGGCTCCGGCTCGCGCTCGGGGACGTGGCCGATGCGAAACTTCTCGAAGATACTGTTCGCGGTCGCGCTGCTCGCCACCAGCCCCGTCCTGGGGTTGATGCGGACCTCGACGATGCCGGGCGGCTCCTCGAGCGGCCGCTCGGGCACGCCCTCGAGCGCCGTCTTCATGAACGACGTCCACATCGGGATCGCCGTGACGCCGCCCTGCTCCCGCGCGCCGAGCGGCCGGTCCTGATCGAAACCGACCCAGGCCGAAGCCACGATGTCGCGATTGAAGCCGGCGAACCATGCATCCCGGTTGTCGTTGGTCGTGCCGGTCTTCCCGCCGATGTCGGCGCGCCCGAGCTCACGGCTGGCGGCGACGCCGGTGCCTCCGGGCTGGACGACGTCCTGCAGCATGTCGGCCACCAGGTACGCGTTCTGCGGCGATATGGCCCGCGGCGCGACCCGCAGCCCCGGGTAGAGGTCCGTGACGTCGTCGATCAACTGCGGCTGCTCGGTCCCGGCGACGGTCTTCTGTGCCGGCACGTCCTGCTCGGGCTGCTCGGGCTGCTCGCACCGCGAGCATGCGAGCGCGGGCCTTGCCCGATACAGCACGCTGCCGGCCGCGTCCTCGATGCGATCGATGAAATAAGGCGTGACGCGGAAGCCGCCGTTCGCGAACACCGCGTAGCCCGCGGTCAGCGACAGCGGAGACAGATTGCCCGCGCCGAGCGCAAGGGCGGCGTTGCGCGGCACCGCCGAGTCTTCGAATCCGAAGCGCCGCACGTGCCGGATCGTGTCCGGCACTCCGGCCTCGAGGATGATGCGTACGGTCGCGGCATTCAGCGATTTGACCAGCGCCTCGCGAAAGCGGATCTGCCCGTAGAAACGATTCGTGTAGTTCTCCGGCCGCCACACGGCCTCGAGTGCCGGGTCGGGAATCGCTACCGGTGCGTCGTCGACGAGCCGGGCGGTCGTGAAGCCGTCCTCGAGCGCCGCCGAGTACACGAACGGCTTGAACGCCGAGCCCGGCTGCCGCCGCGCCTGCACCGCCCGGTTGAAGCTGTTCAGGTAGAAGTCGAAGCCGCCGGACAGCGCGACGATCGCCCCGTCCTGCGGATCGAGCGCTACGAAGCCGCCCTGCACGTCCGGCAGCTGCGCGAGCCGGAGCCCGAGGTTCTCCTGCTCCGTGAAGCGCACGACGTCGCCCGGCTCGAGGACGTCCGCGACGGTCTGCGGCCGGCGGCCGACCGCGTTGTCGTTGATATAAGGAGCGGCCCAGGCCACGACGTCGAGGTCGACCTTCGTGACGCCGCGGGACGGCAGGAACACGCGGGCTTCCTCCTCGCCCGACGCCAGCACGACGCCCGTCTCGAGCCCGACGAGACGCGGGTAGTCGGCGAGCAGCTCGTGCAGCCGCTCGACGACGTCGGGCGCCAGCGAGTCGCCCTCGGCCGCGCCGAGCTCCGGAAGCTCGACCCGCGCGACGGGGCCTCGATACCCGTGCCGCCTGTCGTACGAGACGACGGTATCGCGCAGCGCCTTGTCCGCAGCCACCTGCAGCCGGCTGTCGAGCGTCGTCGTGACCTTGAAACCGGCGGTATAGGCCGCATCGCCGAAACGGCGCACCATCTCGGCCCGCACCATCTCCGCCACGTACGGCGCGTCGAGCTCCATCTGCAGGCCGTGGCGCTCGGCGCGGACCGGAACCGCCAGCGCCTCGTCGTGCTCGGCCTGCGAGATGTAGCCGAGCTCGCGCATCCGCCGCAGCACGTAAGACCGGCGCATCTTCGCGTTGTCCGGGCTGTAGATCGGGTTCATGATCGACGGCCCCTGCGGGATGCCGGCCAGAATCGCGGCATCCGACAGATTCAGCTCGTGCAGCTCCTTGCCGAAGTACGTGTGCGCCGCGGCCACGACGCCGTAGGAGTTCTGCCCGAGAAAGAACGTATTGAAGAACAGCTCCAGGATCTCTTCCTTGGACAGCTCCCGCTCTATCCGAAGCGCAAGAAACAGCTCCTTGACTTTCCTGCCAACGGAATAGTCCCGTGAAAGGAAATACTCGCGAGCGACCTGCTGGGTGATCGTGCTGCCGCCGGGCACGCGTTCACCGCTCGACAGCAGGTAGTTGAAGACCGACCGTACCGTGACGAGAAGGTCGATGCCCTGGTGCTGGAAGAAGCGGTCGTCCTCGGCGGCGACCAGCGCCTCGATCAGAATTTCCGGAATGTTCTCGTAGTCGACGGGCGTACGCTTCTGTGTGCCGAACTGCTGGATAAGCCGCCCGTCGCGCGAGTAAACGCGAAGCGGCTCCTGAAACCTGACGTCACGCAGCTCTTCCGCCTGCGGCAGCCCCGGCTCGACGTAGTAATACGCGCCGATCACGACAGCCACGACGGTCACGACCGAGGCCGTTCCGATGACCAGAAGCGCGAGCAGAATTTTGGCGAAAGATCTCATATCGGAATGTGCATTGTACGCCCTTGCCTCGCTCATATGCTTTGTGCATAGTCCCGGCCATTGGGCAAACCCATCGAAAGGTGGGGACGCAAAGCCACCGGTCTACGGGCGGGAAAGACCGCGCCTAGGATAGCGGGGCTGCCGAAGCGGGTGAACTACTTCCGTCTCGAAGATGATCTCCTTCTTCGCCAGCGCATGCACGTTTCTCACCTCGCGGACCGGGGGATCGGGTTGTCCCCGCTTTTATCGAATCGCGCCGAAATGCGCGGGTTCTCGACGGGCGCGCCGCCGGCTCCGATCGTTAGATTTGATTCCGGCATCGTGAAAGCCATCACAACGGTGTTAAACCCGCGTGAGATATAGTTAAATCGCACACTTCAGGGCGCATAAAGGATTCTAACCCAACCCACTGCGTTGGAAAGGAAAATTCGTGTTCTCCAGTCGCGGTAAGAAGACCCTGCTAGGCCTCGATATAACGACCTCGTCGGTCAAGCTGATCGAGCTCGTCGAGAATGGCCGAGGCTATCGTGTCGAATCCTATGCGGCCGAACCCACGCCGCCGAACTCGATCAACGAGAAAGCGATCGTCGATGCGGATGCCGTCGGGGAAGCGGTCAGGCGCGCGGTCAAGCGCTCCGGGACCAAGACCCGGGAGGTCGCCATCGCGATCAGCGGCGACGCTGCCATCACGAAAGTGATCCAGATGCCGAAGAACCTGAACGAGGCCGACCTCGAGGGTCAGGTCGAGCTGCAGGCCGATCAGTACATCCCGTTCCCGATGGAAGAAGTCAGCTTCGACTTCGAGGTGGTCGGCGAGAGCGAGCGCGACCCGGACATGCTGGACGTGCTGCTCGTCGCGACGCGCACCGAGAACGTCGAGCAGCGCCAGGCGGCCGTCGAAGCCGCCGGCCTGTCGGCGCGCGTCGTCGACGTCGAGGCGTTCGCCGTCGAGAACGCCTGCAAGCTGCTGACGCACCAGATGCCGGACGCCGGCGCCGACAAGTTCGTCGGCATCGTCGACTTCGGCGCGAGCACGACGACGTTCAGCGTCCTTAAGGACCTGAAGGTCATCTACACGCGCGATTTCGCTTTCGGCGGCCAGCAGCTGACGGAAGAGATCATGCGCACGTACGGGCTCAGCATGGAAGAGGCGGGCCGCGCCAAGAAGGAGGGCGGCCTGCCGAGCAACTACCAGCCGGAAGTGCTCGACGCTTTCATGGACGACATGTCGCAGCAGGTCAGCCGCTCGCTGCAGTTCTTCCTGGCCTCCGGCAGCGGCCGCGAGCAGCCGGACCAGATTCTCGTGTGCGGCGGCTGCGCGAACATTCCGGGCGTGGCCGACGTGATCGGCAGCCGCGTCGGGATCCCGACCGCGATCGGCGATCCGCTCGGTCAGATGAAGGCCTCGTCGCGGGCGAAGTCTCAGGGTGTCCATAAGGACGCGACCGCATTGTTGACGGCTTGCGGCCTCGCATTGAGGAGTTTCGACTGACATGCCAAGAATAAATCTCCTTCCCTGGCGCGAAGAGCTCCGCCAGAAGCGCAAGAAGGACTTCCTCGTCGGCCTTGTCGGCGCGGTGCTGTTCGGCGGGCTGATGGTGTACGGCGCGAAGATGACCGTGCAGAGCTGGATCTCGAGCCAGAATGCGCGCAACTCGATCCTGAAGGCCGAGATCGCCGAGCTGGACAAGCAGATCGAGGAGATCTCGGGCCTCGAAGCCCAGAAGAACCGGCTGCTCGCCCGCATGGAGATCATCGACCAGCTGCAGCGGTCGCGGCCGGAGGCGGTGCACCTGTTCGACGAGCTCGTCGAGACGCTTCCGGAAGGCGTCCACCTGACCGAGGTCAAGCAGAGCAACCGGCGCATCGAGATCAAAGGGCGCGCGCAGTCGAGCACCCGCGTGTCCTCGCTGATGCGCAACATCGACGACTCCGAGTGGCTGCGCGATCCGGGTCTCGACGTCGTCCAGACCGTTAACAGCGGCAATGCTCAGTTCACGATCTTCGCCCAGCAGGTCTCGATGCTCGAGATGACGGAGGAGGACGCCCAGTGAACATCATCGAAGAGCTGCAGTCGCTCGACACGAGCGACCCCGGCCGCTGGCCGCTCCCGTTCCGCGTCGCGGCCGTCGCGATCACGTTCGTCGCCGTAGTCGCTTTCGGCGTCTACATGTTCGTCGTCAAGACCGAGATGCCGCTGCTCGACAGGGCCGAGCGCGAGGAGCAGGAGCTGCGTGCCACGTTCGAGCAGAAACAGCGCAAGGCCGCCAACTTCGACGCGTACAAGACTCAGCTGGCCGAGATCGAGCGCTCCTTCGGCACGATGCTGCGGCAGCTGCCGGGCAAGACGGAGGTCCCGAATCTGCTCGTCGACATCTCCCAGACCGGCCTCGGGGCCGGCCTCGAGGAGAAGCTGTTCCAGCCGATGGGCGAGATCCAGAAGGACTTTTACGCGGAGCTGCCGATCCGCATCCGCCTGAACGGCAGCTATCACGAGCTCGGGCAATTCGTCAGCGGCATCGCCGCGCTGCCGCGCATCGTGACGCTGCACGACATCACGATCACGCCGTCCGAGCAGAACGCGTGGGAGAACCTCACTCTGGACGTGACGGCGAAGACTTATCGTTACCTCGAAGAGGACGAGGTGGGGGGCTGACGGCGATGCGAGGAGCTGTATTGAAGCAAGTGGTCATCGCCGCGGCCGTCGCCGCGGCCGCCGGATGTTCCGGCAACGCCAGCGACCTGCGTGCGTACATCGACGAGGTCAAGGCGCGGCCGGGCGGCCGAATAGAGCCGCTGCCGGAAATCCGGCCCGCGCCGAGCTTCGTCTACGAGCCGGGTGATCGGCGCGGCCCGTTCACGCCGGATACGCCGCAGCAGCGGGTCAGCGACAACCCGAACGCGGTTCAGGGCCCGGATCCGAGCCGGCCCCGCGAGTTCCTCGAGCAATTTCCGCTCGACACGCTGCGCATGGTCGGAACGCTCGACGCACAAGGCAGCAGCTTCGGGCTCGTGCAGACCGACGACGGCCTGATTCACCGGGTGAGCGTGGGGAATCACCTCGGGCAGAACTACGGCCGGATTCTTTCGATAACGGAATCGGAGATTTCCCTGGTGGAAATCGTGCCTGACGGCCTCGGCGGCTACATCGAGCGCGCCGCGTCCGTCGGATTGACCGATTGAGCCCCAGGGGAAGGTAGGGAGCAAGATATGTCTATGTCAGCACGTGTTCGACTGCGAACGGTAACGGCGCGCATGTGGCGGGGAATCTTGGGTGCCGCGTGGCTGGCTGCGGCCGCGGCGTCGATCGGCGTCGCGACGGCGCAGGACGGCCCGCGCCGTCTCGAAGCGATCGACGTGCAGCCCCTGCAGGGGCAGCGCCTCGAGCTGCGCCTGCAGCTCGACGGCGCGGCGCCCGAGCCGATGAGCTTCACGATCAACGACCCCGCCAGGATCTCGATAGATCTGCCGGGCACGTCGCTCGCCGCTCCGCGGCGGCGCGACGTCAACGTCGGGCCGCTGACCAGCGTGCTGAGCGCCGAAGCCGACGGCCGTACGCGGGTCGTGCTGAACCTGACGTCGATGGTGCCGTACGACACGCGGGTCGAAGGCGACAGCGTCTACGTCGTGCTCGGGCAGGAGCCGGCCGGCGGCGCCGCCTCGGCTTCCGCTTTCGGACAGCCGGCGAGCAGCGGCGCAGCCTCGAGCGCCGCGGCGAACGCGCCGCGCGCCATCGAGAACGTCGACTTCCGCCGCGGCGCCGACGGTGCCGGCCAGGTCGTCGTCGAGCTCAGCAACCCGCGCACGACAGTGGACGTGCGCGAGGAAGGCGGCCGAATCGTCGTCGAGTTCCAGGACACGGCGCTGCCGTCGGAGCTGATGCGGCGCCTCGACGTCACGGACTTCGCGACTCCGGTCGCGACCGTCGACGCGATCCGCGAAGGCGGCGACGCGCGGCTGGTCGTCTCCCCTTCGGGCGACTACGAGCAGCTGGCATATCAGTCCGACAACGTTTTCACGCTCGAGCTGAAGCAGCCTCAGGAGGAGCAGACCGCGGCCGGTCCCTTTGACGCCGATCGCGAGTACACCGGCGAGCGCCTGACGCTGAATTTCCAGGACATCGAGACGCGCGCGGTGCTGCAGCTGCTGGCGGACACCAGCGGGCTGAACATCGTCGTCAGCGATACCGTGCAGGGCAGCGTCACGCTGCGCCTGCAGAACGTCCCCTGGGACCAGGCGCTCGACATCCTGATGACGACCAAGGGACTCGACATGCGCCGCAACGGCAACGTCATGATCGTGGCGCCGGCCGAGGAGATCGCCGCACGCGAGCAGGCCCAGCTGGCGTCGCAGCAGGCGCTGCAGGAGCTCGAGCCGCTGCGGTCCGAGATCATCCAGGTCAACTACGCGAAGGCCAGCGAGATGGCCGAGCTGATCCGCGGCGGCGGCGCAAATTCGCTGCTGTCCGAGCGCGGCAGCGTCGCGATCGACGGCCGTACGAACACGCTGCTGGTCTACGATACGGCGTCGCGCCTCGAGGACATTCGCCGGCTGGTGTCGACGCTCGACATCCCCGTGCGGCAGGTGCTGATCGAGTCGCGCATCGTGATCGTCAACAACGACTACACGCGCGAGCTCGGCGTGCGCTTCGGCACGACGCTCGTCAAGGAGAACTCGAGCGACGGCCTCGTGTCGCTGACGGGCACCAGCGCCGGCTCCAACACGATCGTCGACTCCGCGCTTGACAACATCAGCTCGACGGGGCAGCCGTTCCCGGTTGCGGTCGGGCCCGTGGATCAGCGCTACAACGTAAACCTGCCCGTGTCGAACCCGGCCGGCTCGTTCGCGCTGGCCATTCTCGACTCGGACTACCTGGTCGACCTCGAGCTGTCGGCACTGCAGGCCGAAGGCCAGGGTCAGGTCATTTCGACGCCGCGCGTCGTGACGGCCAACGCCCAGGAGGCGCGTATCGAGCGAGGCGTCGAGATTCCGTACCAGGAATCCTCGTCGAGCGGCGCCACGACGACGCAGTTCAAGGAGGCCGTGCTGAGCCTGTCCGTGACGCCGCAGATCACGCCGGACAACAGCATCATCATGGACATCGCCGTCACGAACGACTCGGTCGGCGAGGTCGTGCCGAGCGCGACGGGCGGTTTCGTGCCGAGCATCGACACGCGGTCCGTGCAGGCGCAGGTATTCGTCGGCGACGGCGAGACGGTCGTGCTCGGAGGCATCTACGAGACCGAGAGCCGCGACACCGTGAACAAGGTGCCCGTGCTCGGCGACATCCCGGGCCTCGGCTACCTGTTCCGCAATCGATCGAACATCAACAACAACGCGGAGCTTCTGATCTTCGTGACGCCGCGGATCCTGCGCGAGGGCACGACGATCAACTGACGCCGCCAGCCGCCCCGCGGAGTACCGCGGGCGCGGGCGCGGCGGCCGAAGGGCCGCGATCGTTCAAGGGCCGGCAATTGCGCCGGCCCTTTCTTTTTGTCACGCTTGCGCGCCTGCGACACCGGGACGGCCGACGCGCTTGACTACCAAAGGCAATCTCTACCTGATCGGACCGATGGGTTCCGGCAAGACGGCCGTCGGCCGCGAGCTTGCCCGGGTGCTCGGCAAGCGCTTTTACGACAGCGACGCGGAGATCGAAAGACGGACCGGCGTGGACATCCCGTTCATCTTTCAGAAGGAAGGCGAGCAACGGTTCCGCGAGCGCGAGGCCGACGTGATCGCGGAGCTGACGGGGCTCGCGGATGTCGTCGTCGCGACCGGCGGCGGCGCCGTGCTGAGCCCCGCGAATCGCGAGCGGCTGTCGACGACGGGCACGGTCGTGTACCTGCGGGCGAGCGTAGCGGAGCAGCTGAACAGGACGAGACTGACGCGTAACCGCCCGCTCCTCGAGACCGAAGATCCCAGGGCCGTGCTCGAGGGACTCGCCGCCGCGCGCGAGCCGCTGTATCAGGAGATCGCCGACCTCTGTGTCGACACGACCAACCGACAGGTGCGGCACGTCGTCACGGCGATCCGTCAGCTGCTCGAGAGCCGCAGCCGGCGCGGCGGCGTGCAGCCGTTGCAAAACTAGACTCTCGCTGCGACTCTTGCCGCGATGGAAGTCGTAGACGTCAGCCTGGGCCGGCGCAGCTACCGGATCCACATCGGGCCCGGACTGATGCGCGATGCGAACCTGCTGAACGCAACCGTATCCGCGCGCCAGGTGCTGATCGTCACGAACGACGTCGTGGCGCCGCTCTACCTCGACGGCCTGCGCGCGGTGCTCCAGGACCGCGAGCTGCGAACGGTGGTGCTGCCCGACGGTGAGCGTCACAAGACTCTCGATACGTTTTCGAGGATCGTCGACGAGCTGATCGACGGAAACTTTCATCGCGACGCATGCCTGGTCGCGCTCGGCGGCGGCGTCGTCGGAGACGTGGCCGGGTTCGCCGCAGCCTGCTATCAGCGCGGCATAGACTTCCTGCAGATGCCGACCACGCTCCTTGCGCAGGTGGATTCGTCGGTCGGAGGCAAGACCGCGGTCAACCACCCGCGAGCGAAGAACATGATCGGCGCGTTCTACCAGCCGATAGGCGTCGTCGCCGATACGGACTCGCTGCGCACGCTGCCGCCGAGGGAGCTGTCGGCGGGCCTCGCCGAAGTCGTCAAATACGGCCTGATCCTGGATCTCGAGCTGTTCGAGTGGCTCGAGAAGAACATGGAGGCGCTGCTCGCGCTCGACCCTGCCGCTCTCGCGCACGCGGTCCGCCGCAGCTGCGAGATCAAGGCGGCCATCGTCGCCGAGGACGAGCAGGAGCGCGGGCGGCGGGCGCTGCTGAACCTCGGTCACACGTTCGGGCATGCCCTCGAGTCGATCGGCCGCTACGAAAAGTGGCTGCACGGCGAAGCCGTCGCGATCGGCATCAGTCTCGCCGCGAGCACGTCGCGCGCGCTCGGCTGGCTCGGCGCCGACGACTGTGCCCGCATCGACGCGCTGCTGCGCCGCGCGCGGCTGCCGGTCGCGGCCCCCGGGATCGACGCCGACGAGATGCTGTCGCACATGAGCCGCGACAAGAAGGCCGGCCGCGAGGGTCTGAAGCTCGTGCTGCTCGAGCGGATAGGCCGCGGTGTCGTGACCCCGGCACCCGACGACGCGCTGCTTCGCGGCGTGCTCGCATAGCGCTTCGATAGCCCGGTCCGCCAAGCTTCGATTACGGAACCGCGATCGGAAGCGCGTGTCGACTCCCGGCGCGCGATTCGGACGCCGGCGTGCACGCTCGACCCACCGGGCCGCGCATGTGACGAGCATCACGTCGCAGAAGGTCATTGTGCCCGCGCGAGTCTTGCCGCGTGTCGTGGAGACGTCTCTCCGGCCACGTGTTCGTGACGAGCTTCCTTGCCGCTCGAAGGCTCCCTCTCTAACGTCTCCGGGCTGCGTTACAGCGCCGGACCCGATCGTTCGACACAGGATCGCCGCTTGCGGCTTTTCATAATCGCGCCCTTCGATCCGGTCGTCCGGCGACACCGGCCGTTCGTCGCTTTCGAACGAAAAGTCGTTAGCGCTGCTCAATGATCGACTCCGCTTTCGCGCCGCGCCGCTCGGAAGACGGACCGTAGGAAAACGTCGATGCGGAGACCTTGGTACGAAATTATGAGATGCGATTCACATCGGACTCAAGCGCGCTCGGGCCTTTCGATGCGCGGCTTCACACTGCTCGAGCTGATGGTCACGCTGGCCGTCGCGGGCGTGCTGGTCACGATCGGCGTGCCGAGCTTCTTCGACATCGTCCGCAACAATCGCGCCGCGACGAACGCCAACGAAATGGTGACGGCGTTCACGCTCGCGCGCAGCGAGGCGATCCGCCGCGGCGCCAGGATCGGCGTGTGCAGCAGCGCCGACCAGGCGAACTGCGGCGGCACGTGGTCCGACGGCTGGATCGTTTTCGTCGACGCCGCGGCGACGGACACGGCTGCCGTGTCCCTCGACGAGGTGCTGCGCGTGTGGCCGGGCCCGAGCGGCGAGGCGACGGTGGATGCAGGTGCGGCGTGGGTCCGTTTCCTGCCGCGCGGCAACATGTACTCGCCGGGCGGCAGCACCGTGACCTACACGATCGAGTTCGACGACTGCAACGGCTTGCAGGGCCGCAGCATCGAGATCAACGCCGTCGGACGCACGACCGTCGAGAGGGTGAACTGCACATGAGCGTCAGAGACGACACCATCCACCGGGGAACGGAGCGACTGCTCGGACCGACCCTTCCGCTTCGCGGCGCACGCCCTTCGGCCGGTTTCACGCTGCTCGAGGTGCTGATCGCGCTGCTCGTGCTGTCGCTCGGGCTGCTGGGCCTCGCGGCTCTGCAGGCGGCGACGGTCGAGTTCAACCACGAGGCCTACCTGCGCTCACAGGCGACCAACCTCGCGTACGACATGGCGGACCGCATGCGGGCGAACCGCCAGGCGGCGCTGAACGGCGACTACAGCGTCGCTTTCGCCAACCCGGCCCCGGCCTGCGGCAATGCCGGCGGCGCGTCGGTCGCCGCGCGGGACATCGCCGCCTGGCACGGCGCGCTGGCCTGCACGCTGCCGGCCGGTAACGGGCGCATTCAGGTCGCGAACGGCACGGTCACGATCGAGGTGCGCTGGGACGAGAGTCGCGGCGCGGAAGCTCCAGAGATGTTCGAGATGGCGACCGCCTTATGAGCTCGCAGACCAACCACAGAGGCATTTTTCGGCAGCAGCGCGGCGTGACGCTGGTAGAGCTGATGGTGGCGCTCGTGCTCGGGCTCGTGCTGACGGGCGGCGCCATCCAGATCTTCGTCGGCAACCGCACGACGTACGCGTTCAACGAAGGGCTGTCGCGCCTGCAGGAGAACGGCCGCTTCGCCGTGGACACGCTGAACTACCGCGTGCGCATGGCGGGCTACTTCGGCTGCCTGCCGGACATCACCGTCTACAACAACCTGAACAACAACACCGCCCTGGCGTTCGATTTCGACAACGGGCTGCAGGGCTTCGAAGCCGCCGGCACGAGTCCCGGGCAGACGTTCGCGGCCGCGAGCAGCGACCCGGCCAACGGCGGCACGTTCGCGCCGGTGCTGCCGGCCGGAATCTCCGGCAACGTGATCCCGGGCAGTGACGTGATCGTGATCCGCAACGTCAGCGCGTCGTCGCACGCGCTCGTCAGCCCGTACAACGACAGCGCGCAGATCTTCGCGGACGCCGAGCCGACGGACTACATCGAAGGCGAGATCGGCATCGTGTCGGACTGCCAGAAGGCCTCCGTGTTCCAGATCACGAACATCGACAACAACACCGGAAGCGGCGCATTCGGCGTGAACATGACGCACTCGATGGCCACCTTCACGCCCGGCAACTCGACGCCGAACTGGGATTCGTCCCAGGAGTACGGCGCCGGCGCGGAGCTGCTGCGCGCGGAGACGTGGATCTACTACGTCGGCGCCACCGCCGACGGTCCGCCGGCGCTGTTTCAGCAGCGGCTTCAGCTCGACGCAGGGACGAGCACGGTCGCTCTGGTCGCGGAGGAGCTCGTCGAGGCCGTCGACACGATGCAGCTGCTCTACGGCATCGATGCGGACGGCGACAACGACCTCGACAACTACGTCACGGCCAACAACGTCACCGACTGGACCGAGGTGCTGACCGTCCGTGTCGGGCTGCTGATGCGCTCGCCGGATGAGTACGGCTCCGAGATCGACACGCAGGAGTACGACGTGAACGGCACGACGTTCGACCCCGTCGATGACCGCCGGGTGCGGCAGGTCTTCACGACGACGATTGCTTTGCGGAACCGCTTGCCATGAGCCCATCTGCCATGAGCCCACCTGCCATGAACCCACCTGCCATGAACCCGTCTGCCATGAGCCCATTCACCGTGAGCCCCTCTGTCATGAATCCCGGATTCGCGACCCTGGCGCCCCTTCGCCGCCAGCGCGGCGCTGCGCTGATGGTCTCGCTCGTGCTGCTTCTGATCATGACCCTGCTCGGCGTCACGTCGATGCGCACGACGACGCTGCAGGAGCGGATGGCCGGCAATCTGCGCGACAACAACCTGGCGTTCCAGGCGGCCGAAGCGGCGTTGCGCGAGGGCGAGGACGTGCTCGAAGCGGCGACGGTGCCGCCGTTCAACGACGCGAACGGGTTGCTGCAGATGCGCAGCGGCGCAGGGCAGCCCTCGTTCTGGAACGCCTTCGACTGGGCGGCGGACGGCCGTCAGGCGACGGCGCCGAATCCGAGCATCGTCGCGGCCGCGCCGCGTTACGTGATCGAGGAGCTTCCGCCGCTGCCCGCCGAGGGCGACAGCCTGCGTTTCGGCGCGCTGCCGGACGTCGGTTTCTATCGGATCACGGCTCGCGGCGTCGGCGGCACCGCTGACGCCGTCAGCATCCTCCAGACCACGTACCGGCGCTGACTTCGGCCGCCGAAACTGGGAAAGGACACTTGCGATGAGACTCAAACCGAGACTGGGCAGCGTCGCCGCCGGCACGGCCGTCGGCTGGCTTCTGAGCGTCGCCTCCGCGTCGGCGCAGCTGAGCGTCGCGGACGTGCCGCTGTTCGTGCCGGGCGCGGTGCCGCCGCTGAACATGCTGGTCATGGGCCGCGACCACACGCTGTACTACGAGGCCTACAACGACGCGTCCGATCTCGACGGCGACGGCACGCCGGACGTCGGCTACAAGCCGGCCGACATCGACTACTTCGGCTACTTCGACAGCTACAAGTGCTACACGTACTCGAGCGGCCGGTTCAGCCCGGCCGGGACGACCACGGACAAGACGTGCAGCGGCCAGTGGAGCGGCGACTTCCTGAATTACCTGACGACGTCGCGCATCGACGCGCTGCGCAAGGTGCTGTACGGCGGCCGCCGCAGCACCGACACGACCACGGAGACCGTCCTCGAGCGCTCGTTCATTCCTCAGGACGCGCACTCGTGGGGCAAGGAGTACACGAGCCCGATCGTCGACGGCTACGAAATCAGCGACTACACGCCGTACACGGCGCCGACGTACGGCAACCGGCATCTATTTGCGAACACCACCCCTTCCGGGACCAGCGCGCCGCTGCTGCGCACGCTGCAGAATCAGCCTTTCAGGATCTGGAACTGGGTCAGCATCGAGCGGCCGGTCGCCGGTGACCGAGTGGAATACGGGGGCACCGACCACACCGTCACGCCCAACGACATGATCGTCCGCGTCGAGGTGTGCGATTCGTCCATGCTCGAGGCGAACTGCAAGGAGTATCCCGACGGCAACTACAAGCCCGTCGGCCTGCTGCAGGACTTCGGCGAGCAGGACAAGATGCTGTTCGGTCTGCTGTCGGGCTCCTACGCGAACAACCTGCAGGGCGGCGTGCTGCGCCGGAACATCCAGTCGATTCAGAGCGAAATCGATCCCGACGACGGCCGCTTTACCGGCACGAGCGGCATCATCGACTCGATCGACAAGCTGCAGATCGCCGGTTTCACGGGAGCGAATTACAGTTACTACCACCCGACGGACGCCTGGATCACGACGCGCCCGCTCGACAACGGCGAGCTGCAGGACTGGGGCAACCCGATCGCCGAGATGATGTACGAGACGCTGCGCTACTTCGCCGGCCGCGGCTCGCCGACGGCGGACTTCCAGATCGCTTCGAGCGGGAACACGGATGCGGCACTGGGCCTGCCGGTCGAGAGCTGGCAGCGGCCGTACCAGCAGTTCCCCGTCTGCTCGGCCGGTGTGCAGACGGTGATCAGCGGTATCTATCCGTCCTACGATACCGACGCTGTCCCGGGCAGCGCGTTCACGGGCTACAGCGGCGACCTGAGCGGGCTGAACGCGTCTTCGATCGGAGACGACATCTGGGCGCACGAGCACGGCGCGCCGCAGCAGCACTTCATCGGCCAGTCGGGAGCCGTCTCGGACGGCGCGCCGACGCCGAAGACGGTCGGCAGCTTCGGCGACATCCGCGGCCTCGCGCCCGAGGAGCCGACGAAGCTCGGCGGCTACTATTCCGCCAGCGTCGCGCACTACGGTGTCACCACCGACCTGCTGCCGACGGAGGACGGAACCCAGAACATCGCGAGCTATGTCGTGGCCCTGGCGTCGCCACTGCCGCGCATCGAGATTCCGGTGCGCGATCACGTCGTGACGCTGGTGCCTTTCGGAAAATCGGTCCGGGACTACGGAATCAGCGCGGCACCGGGCGACTTCCAGCCGACGAACACGATCGTCGACTTCTACGTTGAAAGCATCGCCAACACGAACGCCGCCAACGCGGATTCCACGATCAACGAGGGGCGGCCCTTCGGCCGCTTCCGCATCAATTTCGAGGACGTCGAGCAGGGCGCGGACCACGACATGGACGCGATCGTGTTCTACGAGTTCAAGGTCAACGGCAGCGGTGAGGTCGAGATCGACCTCGTTTCGGAATACGCCGCCGGCGGCATCGAGCAGCACCTCGGGTACGTCATCTCCGGCACGACCGCCGATGGCATCTACCTCGAGGTCCGCGACGAGGACACGACGTCGGACGCGGCCGTCAACTACTTCCTCGACACGCCGCCAAGCGTGGCTCCAGGCACCTGCGCGCAGGCGACGCCTCCGGCCGAATGCTCGACGGTACTGCCGCTGACGGCGCACCGCACCTTCACGCCGAGCGGCGATCCGGCGGCGACGCTGCTGAAGGATCCGCTGTGGTACGCGGCCAAGTGGGGCGGCTTCAAGGATACGAATGGCAACGATATTCCGGACCTGCAGGAAGAATGGGACGAGTCCGGCAACGGCAGCCCCGACAACTACTTCCTCGTCACGAACGCGCTGACACTGAAGGATCAGATGTCCGAGGCCTTCAACCTGATCCTGTCGACCACGTCGTCCGCCTCTGCCGTCGCGACGAACTCGACGCGTCTCGACACCGAGACGCTGATCTATCAGGCGCGCTTCCGCAGCGACGACTGGACCGGGCAGCTGCTGGCCTACCGGCTCGAGGCAGACGGCTCGCTCGGTAACGTCCAATGGGACGCCGCGGAGCAGATCCCGGATCACTCGGTGCGCCAGATCTATACGCGCGACGAGTCCGGCGCCGGCATCGAGTTCCTGTGGGACGAGCTCGGCACCAACCAGAAGGACGCCCTGAACCGCGACGCGCAGGGCAACACGGACGGGCTCGGCCAGGACCGCCTCGACTGGCTGCGCGGCGATCAGGGCCAGGAGCGCCAGGCCGGCGGAACGTTCCGCGACCGCTCGGTCGTGCTCGGCGACATCATCAACTCCGACCCCGTGTTCGTCGGCGCACAGAACTTCGGTTATGAGGCACTGCCGCCCGGGACGCCCGGACAGGACACGTACCAGGCTTTCCGCCAGAGCAAGATGGACAGCACCGGCGCCGCGCTGAGCCCGACGATCTACGTCGGCGCCAACGACGGCATGCTGCATGCGTTCGACGCCGAGTCGGGCGTCGAGAAGCTCGCTTATCTGCCGAGCACGCTGATACCGGAGCTCAGCGAGCTGAGCGAGCCGGATTACAGCCACCGCTACTACGTCGACGGCCATATTTTCGTCGGCGACGCATACATCGATCGCGGCGGCGTGGAGCAGTGGACCAGCGTGCTCGTCGGCACGACCGGCGCGGGCGGCCGCACCGTCTACGCGCTCGACGTCACGGATCCGGACACGTTCTCCGAGAGCGACGTGCTGTGGGAGTTCACCGATCCGGACCTCGGCTACACGATCGGCCAGCCGACCGTCGCACGCATGGCGGACGGCACGTGGGCAGCCGTGTTCGGCAACGGCTACAACAGCGACAACCACAAGGCGATGCTGTTCATCGTCGACCTCGAGACCGGCGCGCTGATCAGGAAGATCGACACGCTCGCCGGCGGCGTCGGCACGCCGAACGGCCTCGCGACGCCGTCGCTGCTCGCGGACGGGTCGCGCACGATCCGCGCGATCTATGCGGGCGACCTGCTCGGCAACGTGTGGAAGTTCGATGTGGACCACACGAACGCGGGCCAGTGGGGCGTCTCGTTCAACGGCAACCCGATGTTCATCGCGACCGACCCCAATGGCGCTCGCCAGCCGATCACGGCCCCGATCGAGATCGGCCGGCACCCGCAGGGCGGCGGCTACATGATCTACTTCGGCACGGGCAAGTTCTTCGAGACGGGCGACAACCTCGTCGGCGCGGCTCCTCAGGTGCAGAGCTTCTACGGCCTGTGGGACAAATCCGGCAACAATACGCGGATCACCTACACCGCCGGCTCCCGCAACTCGGTTCTGACGCAGCAGGAGATCCTGTACGAAGGCATGCCTCCGGGCAGCCACTTCGACGTGCGCGTCACGAGCGAGTACGACGTGGACTGGGACAACAAGCGCGGCTGGTACCTCGACCTCGTCAGCCCGAACAACGGTGCCGAGGGCGAGCGCGTCGTCGCCTCTCCGATCCTGCGCGGCGGCCGGATCATCTTTCCGACCCTGATCCCGTCGCCCGATCCCTGCGGCTTCGGCGGCAACAGCTGGCTGATGGAGATCGAGGCGGTCAGCGGTTCGCGCCTGGTCGACTCGCCGCTCGACATCAACGAGGACGGCAACATCGACGCCGGCGACTTCGTCACGGTCCAGCTCGGCGACGGGACGGAGCTCACGGTTCCGGTCAGCGCGATCAGGTCCCGTGAGGGCATCATCCGCACGCCCGCGATCGTGTCGGCCGGCGAGCTCGAGTACAAGCTGTCGAGCGGCACGTCGGGCAATGTCGAGACGCTGCGCGAGCGCGGCGCCTACGACCGCGCGCGCGGCGCATGGCGGCAGTTGAGATGACCAGGAAAGGACCTTCCCGAATGAGCAGACGTTCGTACCGAAACGCCGTCCCGGCACACGCGAGCCGCGAGCACGGCTTCACGCTGATCGAGTTGATGATCGTCGTCGTGATCGTCGGCATCCTCGCGGCCGTCGCCTACCCGAGCTATCAGAGCCAGGTTCAGGCCACGCGCCGCTCCGACGGCAAGGCGGCGCTGCTCGATGCGGCTCAGCAGCTCGAGCGCTGCTTCACGAGGTATAACAGCTACAACGACGGTGATTGTGACGTGGCCGCCACGCTCGGGGGCGGCGGCATCACGTCGCCGGAGCAATGGTACGTGGTCACGGACACCAATGCGGGCGCGAACACTTTCACGCTCGTGGCGACCCCGCAGGGCGCGCAGGTCGACGACACGCGCTGCGCCGCCCTGTCGCTGACGCACACGGGCGTTCGCGGAGAGAGCGGCACGGCGCCCGACCCCGACGCCTGCTGGTAGCGTTCAGGACCCGCGCGGGCCATCCGCCGCGCCGCGATCGGCGCCGCCGCGCCGCCCGTGCCGCCGCGCCGCCCGTGCCGCCGCGCCGCCCGTGCCGCCGCGGGCGTCCCGCCCTAAGCGCTCTGCTAGAATGGCCGCCGCTGACACCGCGA
>JAFGNC010000170.1 GCA_016927175.1 Gammaproteobacteria bacterium
GCGCTCCTGCGGCTCGAGGCGCTCGTGCGCAGGCTCAACGATGCGGAGCGCTGAAGCCGCGACTCGTCAGCGTCAGCGCTTCGCGCCGCTGCAGCAGGTGCGCGGCCGGTCTGCTTGGATTCGCATCTACATGGATCCCACTTCTACGTGGATCCCTCTTCTACGTGGATTCCCTTCTAAGCGGATCCCCTCTTCTACACGAATTTCCCTTCTACATTGATCCAACCGTCTTTTGCGCTTCGTTCGAGTACTCGCTTTCCAACTCGTTCGCGTCTATTGCGACCACCACGAAATAGTAGACGGCGGGCGCCAGATTATCGATCACATAGCTCGTGATGCCGGGATTGTGGATCTCGACACTGTTCGGATAGTTGCCTTCCGACGTGCCCCACAGAATCCGGTAGCCGGCGAGGTTGTCGAGCGAACTGCCGTCCGTTCTGGACGTGGGCGCCCGCCATGAGAGCGTCGCCGTCCCTGTCGCGCTGCCGACGACTGCTATCGAGAAAGGAGCCAATGACGCCGTATCCGCGCCGTCGTCTGCCGCTATCGATATGTCGGGATAATCGCCGAGGTCCGCGCTGCCGGGCGTGCCGGAAAGCCTGCCGGAAGAGGTATTGAAGGTCGCCCAGCTCGGCTTGTTGCTGACGGAAAACGTCAGCACGTCTCCATCGGGATCGGTAGCGTCGGGAGCGAAGTCGTACGTGCTGCCCTGGACCACCTCGGCGGGCGGATTGCCGGAGATCACCGGCGGTTCGTTCGCCGGTTCCGGCGTATTCTCGGCCGCGGTTACCGTGATGGAAAAGGCAGATAGGTATACGGTTTCCCGCCGCCACCACCGCCGTCCGTCGCTGACACCGATTCGGATGTCCGCGAAGCTGCCCTGATCATCCGAGGACGGCGTGCCGTGAAGCTCTCCTGTGCGCCAATCGAATGAAGCCCAAGGTGGCCGGTTGACGATGGAGAAGATCAACCGGTCTCCGTCGGCGTCGCTGGCGTGCGGTGTGAACGAGTAGGGCTGACCTACCATTGCGGTCGCCGGAGGGCTGCCCGAAATCGTGGGTGCCGCGGCTCGAGCGACTCCGACATGAGCGAGTGTGCAAAGCAGCAGTACCCACGGGCTCAACATAAAAGCCCGGAAAACGTCCGGCGGCATACGCAGCGCGTCCCTGTGCATTGAGGCCTCCATCGATGGATGCGACGTATTCGTAGGAAGCTGCTGTATACGCCGACCGGCAGGGCGTTGGGAAATCGTCGCGAAGCGGAGACGCATGACACGGGGTGTTGTCGCTGACTTGCGTCAGGTCGGAGTACGACCACTGCTTAGCGTCCGAAGCCAAAGACCGTGGCGGGCGACAAAGTCACCGGCCTTCTCGATCCGAGGTCGCAGCGCTCCGTGCATGAGCGACCGGAACCGCGCACGCGCGACACGCAGGCACGAGGGACGTCGCGGCGTGTGCTGCGCTAGACTGGGGGCGTAACGGAGGCGGAGAACCCTCGATGCCCGCGCCCGTGACGCTCGTCCGACGACGGATTTGTCGAGCCATCGCGCTCGTCGCGCTGCTCGGTGCGAGCCACGCGCACGGACACCATTCCATCGCCGCCGTCTACGACAGCGCCGAACGGCGCACGCTCGAGGCCGTCGTCGTCGAGTTCCGGTTCGAGAACCCGCATCCGAAGATCCTCGTCGAAGAAACCGGCAACGACGGCCGGCCGGTGACATGGACGCTCGAGATGGACAACCGCTGGGAGCTCGCCGAGCTCGGCTTCGACGCCCGCACACTCCGCCCCGGCGACCGCATCGTCGTCAGCGGCAGCCTGTCCCGCCGGCAGCCGAACGCGCTGTACGTCCGTCGGCTCGAGCGTCCGGCCGACGGTTTCAGCTGCGAGCACCATCGGTAAGTGCAGGCCAGTCGAGCAGATCCCCTTCTCCGTCGAGCGGAGGCCGATGACCGTCGAGCCGTGCCCGGCGCGCTCGCCAGAACGATCCCCGCTTCCCGGCAGCGGGATTTTACCTCTCAGTTCGAAGCACCGGCGCTCTGGCAGAGTTAGTGTGGCAATATCCCGGCTACGGACCTGACACGCAACGAAGGGGCGGGAGCTCGGTCGCGAGAGCACCCGCCTGTCACGCTCGAACACAACAAGGTGCCCATCGCATGATCCGACGTCGTTCCAAACAGCGCACTCGATCCATCCGCATTGCAGGGCTGCTCGCGCTCGTCTCCTTGTCATCGCCGGTCCTTGCTCAGGAGTGCGATCGCGCCTGCCTGGCCGGTCTGATGACACAGTTCATCGATGCGCTGGTCGCGCACGACCCCTCAGGGCTTCCCCTCGCAGACGATGTCCGCTACACGGAAGACTCGCGGCTCGCCGAGCTCGGCGAGGGCATCTGGCAAAGCGTCACCTCGAACGGCGGATTCCGGCAGGACTATATCGATACGCGGGAACAGGTCATCGGCTCGCACGTGCTGCTGCACGAAGACGATGTGCAGGTCCTCTACTCCGTGCTGCTTCACGTATCGGGACGAGAGATCGCCGGCATCGAGACGCTGGTGCAGCGCGTCAGCCCGGACGGGCGCTTTCAGCCCACGGAGCTCGGAGCGCCGATTCGGGGCATGAACGATCCGGTGCCCTCCGGCATGAAAAACTCGCGTGAGGAGATGACCCGTATCGCGCTCACCTACCCTGCGGGTCTACGAGTCGGCAACTTCACCGACGGCGGCACGCCGTTCGCGCCGTCGACCTAC
>JAFGNC010000171.1 GCA_016927175.1 Gammaproteobacteria bacterium
GAAACCGCCGTGCTCGCCTTCGCTCGCGCTCAGCACCTCGACCTTCCAGCCCTGCTCCTCCGCATACCGGCTGTACATCCGGAACAGATCGCCGGCGAACAGCGCCGCCTCGTCGCCGCCGGTGCCGGCGCGGATCTCGAGAAACAGGTTCGCGTCGTCGTCCGGGTCCTTCGGCACCAGATGCAGCAGCAGGTCCTGCTCGCGGGCTTCGAGCTGCTCGCGCAGCGTCTCGGCCTCTTCCCGGCCGAGCTCGCGCATGTCGGGATCGGCGCTGTCGGCCAGCTCGTCCGCCGCGGCCAGCTCACTCTCGAGCTTCGTGAACGCGCCGAAGTCGCGCGCGACGGCCTCGAGACGCGCGTATTCGCGCGACAGCTCGCGGAAGCGCTCCTTGGCCGCGATCGTCTCCGGGTCGCTCAGGAGCCGGCCGACCTCCTCGTAACGCTCGGCGAGCACCGACAGTTTCTGGCGAATCGAATCGTTCACGTGTCTTTGGACCGCTTTCGGGACTCGGGTGTATCGGGAGAGGCTGCCGCCGCGCGGCCGCAGGCTTTCGGTCGGCGGACCTCGATTCGACGGCGCGGTTTCCCGCGGCCCGCACTTTAAATAAGGTATGCACGGACGGGCGCAGTCGGAGCTCGGGACGGCGACGGCGCAGCGTCGGCAGCGACCACCGCGGCGCCCGCGCGAACGCGCCGAGATTGTCGGGGAATCCACGGCCGGCGACAAGAGAAGGCGCCTATAATGGACACCTTATGAAGCATATCCAGTCATGAAGCACGCGAAGCCCGCCCGTTTACTGCTGCTCGTCCTGCTCGCCGGCTGCGCGAGCACGCGGGTCGCGCCGCAGGAAGACCGCGTCGCGGTCGACTCCTATTCGCTGCTCGGCGAGATCGCGCTGGCCGACGAGCGCGAAGAGGAAGCGGCCCGGCATTTCCTCGATGCGGCGCGCGCGTCGGACGACGTGCTGCTGGCCGAGCGGGCCACCCGCCTCGCCTACGAGACCTCGCTGCACGAGATCGGCATCGAAGCCGTCGCGCGCTGGCTCGAGCTCGCGCCCGACGACGGCCGCGCGCACTGGTTCGCCGGCAGCTTCGAGACGCGCGCCGGGCGGCTGGATCGGGCCATCGACCACTTCGAGTCGTTCGTCGCGGCGGCGGAGGAGCGCGGCGACCTCGCCGGCGGCCTCGGCCTCGCGATCGAGGCGCTGAATGCGGAGCCGGACACGGCCGCGGCGACCCGCATCATGATGGCGCTGACGGAAGCCTACCCCGGGACGCCCGAAGGCCATTACGGCCTCGCCCGGCTCGCGATGCGCTCCGGCGACTTCGACCTCGCGCTCGAGAACGCGCGGGCCGCGACGGAGCTGCGCCCGGAATGGCTCGACGCGCAGCTGCTGTACGCGCGCACGCTGCTCGTCGCCGGCCGCAGCGACGAAAGCCTCGCGCTCGCGAGAGAGCTCGCCAGCGAGTACGACGATCTCGAGGTGCAGCTGCAGTACGCGGAGCTGCTGCTGTCGGCCGGCCGCCCGGACGAAGCCGAGACGCGGCTGCGGGGAATCCTGGACGACAACCCCGGGCTGCCCGAGGCCACGCGGGCGCTCGCGTTCCTCGCGCTGTCGCAGGAGGACACGGAAGAGGCGGAGCGGCTGTTCGACGAGCTGCGTTACGACGCGCGCTACCGCGACGAAGCGTTCTATTACCTCGGCCGCATTGCGGAGACGGAGAACGACACCCTGAAGGCGCAGCGCTCCTACGCCCGTGTCACCGGCGGCACCCATGCCGTCGAGGCGCAGATGCGCGTCGCCTCGATCCTGCTCGGCGAGACCGAAGACCCCACGGCGGCGCTGCGTCACCTCGAGAATTTCGGCGAGGCGAATCCCCGCTTCCGCTCCGAGATGCTCGTCGCCCGCGGCCAGCTGCTCGTGCAGAGCGGGCGCTCGGACGAGGCGCTCGAGCTGCTCGATGCCGCGATCGCGCAAAACCCGAACGACGGCACGCTGCACGACGCGCACGCGCAGCTTTACGTGTTCCTCGTCGACGAGGCGTCGGAGCGGGGCGAGCTCGATGAAGCGCGGCGGCTCGTCGAGACGGGCCTCGAGCGCCATCCGGAAGACGTCTCGCTCAGGTACTCGCACGCGCTGCTGCTGCAGCAGCTCGGCCAGATGCGCGAGTCCGTGCGCGTGCTCGAAGGGCTCGTCGCGGACAACCCCGAGAACCCGGCGCTGCTGAACGCCCTCGGCTATCTGCTGACGGACCAGTTCGACCGGCACGCCGAGGCGCGTACCTACATCCAGAAGGCGCTGGCGATGGATCCGGACAATCCGGCCATCATCGACAGCATGGGGTGGGTCCTCTACAAGCTCGGCGAGTACGAGTCGGCGCTCGATTATCTCGACAGGGCCTACAGGCTCGAGCCCGACCCCGAGATCGCCGCGCACCTGGTCGACGTGCAATGGGCGCTCGGCCGCCGCGAGCAGGCCCGCGAGCTGCTGCAGTCGGCGCTGCGGAGCAATCCCGAAAGCGCCCACCTGAACGACGTCGAACGACGGCTGAACCGATGATCGCAGCGGCGCGCGGGGGCCGCGTCGCCCTGCTGGCCGTCGTGCTGATCGCGGCCGGCTGCGCGCACGTCGAGCGGGAGCCCCGCCGCGACGGCCTGAGCTTCGACGAGCGCCGGCAGCAACTGATGGCCCTGCCCGCGTGGCAGATGCGGGGGCGGCTCGCCGTCAACACCGGTGAGCGCGCATTTCAGGGCAGCTTCAGCTGGCTGCAGGACGACATGCGCTCGACGCTGATCGTGCGCGGCCCGCTCGGCGGCGGCATTCTGGAGGTGACCGGCTCGCCGCAGCAGATGACCGTCAGGGCCCGCGGCGAGCAGCGCGTGCTCGAGGACCCGGAGGCGGAGCTGTCCGCGCTGCTCGGCTGGTGGATGCCCGTAGACAGCCTCAGCGCATGGCTGCTCGGGCTGCCGGACCCGGAGCACAGCGCCGCTACGCGCTTCGGGCCGAACGCGGCGCTCGAGGCGCTCGATCAGCGGCTGTGGCACGTCGAATACGACGCCTATCAGCTCGTGGACGGCGTCGTCCCCGGGCCGACCGGCGGGTCGAGCGGCGCGCAGGCCGATGCGCCGGGCGGCGGCGTGCTCGTGCCGCGCCGGATCGACATGGCGCACGACACGCTCGAGCTGCGCCTGACCGTAGACGCGTGGGAGCCTGCCTCCGGCGCGCCTTGAACTTCCCGCGGCCCGAACAGCACAATACCGGCGCTAGAGCTGCCTCGAGAGGCGTCTGCGTCATATTTGGATTGGGGTGTAGCCAAGCGGTAAGGCAACGGGTTTTGATCCCGTGATTCGCAGGTTCGAATCCTGCCACCCCAGCCAGCACCTTTCGATTCGGCCTCGGAGGACTCGGCTTGGAAGCCAGCACGACCACGATCTTTTCCGGCAATGCGCACCCTGCCCTGACCAGGGACATCGCGTTTCACCTGTCCCAGCCGATAGGAAGGATCGGAGTCGGCCGCTTCAGCGACGGCGAGGTCAGCGTCGAGATCATGGAGAACATCCGCGGCCACGAGGTGTTCCTGGTGCAGCCGACCTGCCCGCCGGTCAACGACAACCTGATGGAGCTGCTGGTCATGGCCGACGCCTGCCAGCGCGCGTCCGCGCACAGGATCACGGCAGTGATTCCGTATATGGGCTATTCGCGGCAGGACCGGCGGCCGCGCGCGGCACGCGTGCCGATCACGGCGAAGCTGGTCGCCGACCTGATCGTCGCGTCCGGCATCGATCGCGTCGTGACCGTCGACGTGCACGCCGACCAGATTCAGGGCTTCTTCGACATCCCGGTCGACAACGTTTACGCATCGCCGGTGCTGCTCGGCGACGTATGGAAACAGGAATACCAGGACATGGTCGTCGTGTCGCCGGACGTCGGCGGCGTCGTCCGCGCCCGGGCGCTCGCGAAGCGGCTCGACGACGCGGAGCTCGCGATCATCGACAAGCGGCGGCCGCAGCCGAATCAGGCCGAGGTCATGAACATCATCGGCAGCGTCGAGGGCAAGACCTGCGTGCTGGTCGACGACATGGTCGATACGGCCGGGACGCTGTGCCAGGCGGCCAGGGCGCTGAAGGAGCACGGTGCTGTCCGGGTCGTTGCCTATATCACGCACCCCGTGCTGTCGGGGCCGGCCGTAGAGCGGATCGAGGCTTCCGTGCTCGACGAGCTGGTCGTGACGGACACGATCCCGCTCGGCGA
>JAFGNC010000172.1 GCA_016927175.1 Gammaproteobacteria bacterium
CTTCGTGGCAACGATTCGCACGAGGAGTCAAAAACTTACAGTAAACTCGTCGGAAAACGTTGGGACACTAGTGCCCTGACCCCTTTTCTCGGACCGACCTTTTCCCGCGGGCGAAGTCCGCGGCACCGGCGCGGCGGCCCGCTGGAACCCGCGGGGTTATAGGACGTTCACACTGCCGGAGCCGGTGCGCAGGTCCAGCAGCGGCCCGCCGCCTCGCACCGTGCCGTCGACGCGGCCGCGTCGGATCGTCCCCTCGACCGGGTGCTCCAGCTGGATGCCGCCCGAGCCCGAAGCCGCATCGATATCGAAGCCGACGTCGCTCGGCAACCTGAGCGTGATCGAGCCGGAGCCGGATTCCAGCGTCCACGGGCCGGTCGGCTCGCCTTGCACCTCGATCGAGCCGCTGCCCGCGCGCACCCTCACCGCGCCCTGGACGCCGCTGACGCGGCTGCTGCCGGAGCCGGTTTCGATGTGCACGTCGCCGGGCGCCGACTGCACCAGTCGAACGCCGCCGCTGCCGGTGCGTCCGGTGAAGGCTCCGCCGATACCCGACGCATTTATGGAACCGCTGCCGGTGCTGGCAGTCGCCGGGCCCCCGATGTCAGCCAGTGCGATGCTGCCCGATCCCGTCGAGGCGTCCACCGGAGCGGCGACGCCGCTGATGCTCTGGCTGCCGGAGCCCGTCCGGGATCCGACGGGCGTGTCTGCGGGTATCTCGATCTCGTAGCTGATCGACACGTTGCGCCGCGCCTCACTGTCTTCGATCCGCCCGACCCGCAGCCGGCCGTCCACCAGCTCGATCGGCGGATCGGCCTCGATCCGGCTGACGATCTCCTCGGCCTCGTCCGCGCCGCGGCCCCAGCTCCGGTGCACGGAGATACGTCCTGCAACTCTTGCTTCCCCGGACCGGCCGCGGCGCACTTCGACGCTGCCGCTGCCCGTCACCACTTCCAACTCGACCGGTCCGTCCAGCGTCAGACGACGGTCGAACGAGCCGGTGGCCTGCTGCGCTTCGGCGCTGACGAATGCGGTGACGATCAACGCCGCGCCCAGCGAGGCCGCCGTTCTGATGCTCGAGGTCATTGCTGCTCCCCTTGGATGACTGGGTCTGCCGAGCCTCCAGCGACGGCGGCCCGGTAACGCTTCTGATCACGGAACGAGCTTAGCAATGGCAGGTTTCGTGCCAGCGCCTATGCGTCACGCAAGCCTCTGATCCTGCTGGACGTCGTCGGCGATCATGACGATCGCGACATCGCGGACGGTGCACAGTTGCGCCGTCGATTGACACGCTCCGCCAATTTGTCGCCGATGACGCGAACGCGAAAAGCGGGGCCGGGCGGCGTCGGCTTCGGCCGGCTTTAGATGGCGAGGACGACGAACCGGGGCGCGCGCGATCGGCGCGCGCTCGCGTTGCGGCGCCGCCTGTTCGAATGCACGCTATGGCGCTGGCGAAGGGGAGATGCACATGCCGCTTCAGATCATAGGCGCAGGTCTCGGGCGAACCGGCACGATGTCGACGAAGCTCGCGCTCGAGCAGATAGGCTTCGGCCCCTGCTTCCACATGTCCGAGCTGATCACCGACCTGTCCCGGCTTCCGGGCTGGCAGAGGGCCGCGGACGGCGCGCCGGACTGGGAAGCGATCTTCGACGGCTATGCCGCGACGGTGGACTATCCGGCATGCACGTTCTGGCGTGAGCTCACCGATTACTATCCCGACGCGAAAGTCGTGCTGACCGTGCGCGATCCGCACAAATGGTTCGAATCGACGCAGGCGACGATCTTCTCCGAGCCGATGCGGGCGCGTCTCGTCGGGACCGATCTCGAGCCGTTCTTCGCCAAGGCCGTGTGGCGGGACTTCGCCGATCGCATCGACGACCGCGAGCATATGGTCGCAATGTTCGAGCGGCACCGCGCGGACGTCGAGGCCGCGATTCCGTCGGACAGACTGCTCGTGTACGAAGTCTCCGAAGGCTGGGAGCCGCTGTGCGAGTTCCTCGGCGTGCCCGTGCCCGAGACGCCGTTCCCGCGCACGAATTCGCGCGAAGAGCTGCGGCAGATGATCGAAGCGATGGGGCAGGGCGGCGGCCCGCCCGACATCGAGAGCATCGTGCGGCGTCACATGGAGGGGCACGGCCGCGGCGGCTGACCGGGAGCCTCGTCAGAGCGTACCGCCCGCGCGCGGATCGGCGCCGACACCAGTTGCATGGCGGGCGTCCCCGGCGTACTGTGCGCGCCCGTTGCCACTTGCCAGAAAAGCGGGCCGTTCATGCCGTTCATCGCCAGGCGCCTCGGGCGCATCAAGCCGTCGCCTACCAACGTGCTGACCGGTAAGGTCGCCGAGCTCAAAGCGCAGGGGCGCGACATCATCGCGCTCGGCGCCGGAGAGCCGGATTTCGATACGCCGCAGCACATCAAGGACGCCGCCGTCCGGGCGCTCCAGGCCGGCGAGACGAAGTACACGCCGATCGCGGGCACGCTGAAGCTGCGCCAGGCCATCGCGCGGAAGTTCGAGCGGGAGAACGGCCTCGAGTACGACCCGGCCACCGAAATCACGGTCGGCTGCGGCGGCAAGCACGTCATCTTCAATGCCCTGATGGCGACGCTCGATCCGGGCGACGAGGTCGTCATCCCGGCGCCCTACTGGGTTTCCTACCCGGACATGGTGCTGCTGGCGGAAGGCACGCCGGTATTCGTCGAATGCAGCGAGCAGACCGGGTTTCTGATGACGCCGGAGCAGCTCGAAGCAGCGCTCACACCGAAGACGAAATGGGTGATCCTGAACTCTCCGAGTAATCCGACGGGCGCCGCCTACTCACGGCAGCAGCTTAAGGCGCTGGCCGACGTCCTGCTGCGCCATCCGCACGTGTGGGTCATGCCGGACGACATGTACGAGCACGTGGTCTACGACGGCTTCGAGTTCACGACGATCGCGCAGGTCGAGCCGAGGCTGCGCGAGCGCACGCTGACGCTGAACGGTGTGTCGAAGGTCTACAGCATGACCGGCTGGCGGCTCGGCTACTGCGGAGGGCCGAAAGAGCTGATCGCCGCGATGAACATCGTGCAGTCGCAGAGCATCACGCACACGTCGTCGATCACGCAGGCCGCGGCGGCCGCCGCGCTCGACGGGCCCCAGGACTTCGTCGAGCCGCACAACCGGCTGTTCAGGGAGCGCCGCGACCTCGTCGTCGGGATGCTGAACGAAGCCGACGGCATCACGTGCCGCAAGCCGGAGGGGGCGTTCTACGTCTACCCCTCCTGCGCGGGCGTGATCGGCAGGAAGACGCCGGACGGCATGGTGATCGCGGACGACACCGCATTCGTCACGTATCTGCTCGAAGCCGAAGGCGTCGCCTGCGTGCAGGGGGCGGCTTTCGGCCTGTCGCCGTATTTCCGGATCTCTTACGCCACGTCGACCGAGGCGCTCGAGGAAGCATGCCGGCGGATCCGGCGCGCCTGCGCCGCGCTCGGCCAGCCGCGGACGTAGCGCCGCGGCGCGGCGCGGTCCGCTGCGCGTGAAAGGAACGCGGCCTTGGCATCAGCCGTCCGGCCGCCGCCGGGGCAGGTCGAGGACGAAACAGCAGCCGACGCCGGGGCGGTTCACGAAATTGACCGAGCCGCCGTGCGACTCCGCTGCCTGCTTGACGATCATCAGGCCGAGACCGAAGCCGCGCTTGTGCGAGCGCGGGCGGTCGTCCGCCTGCGCGAAGGGCTGGAACAGCCGCGGGACCAGATCTTCCGGGATCCCGCCGCATTCGTCTTCCACCTCGATCACCGCGCGATCGCCGGCGAGCCGGGCACGCACGTCGATCCGGCGTCCGTTGCGGCAGGAATCGACGGCGTTGATCAAGAGGTTGGTCACGGCCGACACGATCAGCTTCGGGTCCGCCTCGATCGAGAACTCCCTGACGTCCGTTCTGATCGCGACGCCACGAGTCTGTGCGCGCGGTGACGCTTCCCCGACCGCGGTCTCGATCAGCTCGCGTACCTCCACCGGCTGCACTCGCAGCGTCGGCTCTGCGTAGAGGCGCGCGCCGAGCAGGGCGTCGTCCACGAGGTCGGACAGCCGCGTCAGCGAGCGGTCCAGCTGCTCGCGGCCTTCATCGAAAGCAGTCGTCGGCCCGCTCGCGAGCAGATTGGCGGCGAGCCGCGCGTTTTGCAGCGGCGTACGAACCTCGTGAGCGATGAATGCGAAGTGCTGCGCCGCCTGCTGGGCGGCTTCCCTGTTGCGCATGTCCGCATAGGCGCTCGCGGACGCAGCCGCTGCTTCGCTGACTCCCCGTAGCAGCAGCGCGATCTCTGCCGTCTCGAATCGCTCGGCGTCGCTCTCGGCCAGCTCGACGACCGTTTCGCCCACCAGCGCGATCTCCTTGATCAGGCTGCCGATGTCGATCCCGATGCTCATCCGCTGGCGGGCGTGGCGCGCGGCCACGCCGCTCGGGCGCCAGTCCTCGGACGGCGAACGCAGCGCTTCGACCAGCTCGTCCAGCAGGTGGGGAAGCTCGTTCAGCAGCTTGGACTCGTCGAGATTCAGAGACAGCCTCTTCTGCGCGTACTGTTTCCAGCGCTCGATGAGCCGCTGCTTGTTGGATTCTACGTAGTCGGCCAATTGCATCGTGTAGTCAAGTAAACGCAAGCGAGCCTCGTTCGGCAACTCAAAGATTGGAAAAGCTCTCTATAGAAGGATAGGAGGCACGGGGCGGCCGGCAGCGCTCCCGGCGCGCGGCCGCCGTTCGGACGCTGTGCTAAAGTCTGCGGAATCAATGGGCCGGAGAAGAAGACGCATGAAAACAGCCGCCGCGACCGCAGCGCTGGCGCTGCTTTGCCTGACGCAGGGAGGCGCCGCGCAGGAGGACGGCTGCGAGCCGTCCGGAGGGCTCGAGTTCGTGTGCGGCCCCCGTAACGTCGAGGACCTCGTGCACGTGCCGGATACGCGCTGGATCATCGGCAGCGGCATGGCCGAAGGGGCGAGCCTGGTCCTGATCGATTCGAGGGACAAGACCTTCAGTCGGCTGTATCCCGGCGATGCGCCGCGGGCGGAGCACGACCGGGAGACCTACGGGCAGTGTCCGGGCGCTCCCGCCGATCTGGTCACTCACGGTCTGACTCTGCTGCCCGGCCGCGACGGACGCTCGACGCTGTATGCGGTCGGGCACGGCGGCCGCGAGGCGATCGAGGTCTTCGACGTCGATGCGTCGGGTGCGGAGCCCGTGCTGACCTGGAAGGGCTGCGTGCCGATGCCGGAAGGGCTCGAGGCGAACAGCGTCGCGGCTTTCGACGACGGCACGCTGCTCGCGACAGTGCTCGTGCACCCGGGCAGAACGTTCGCCGATCAGCTGGCCGGCGAACCTACCGGCGGCGTGTACAGATGGTCGCCCGGCGACGCGGGCTTCACGCTGATCCCCGGCACGGAACTGCCGGGCAACAACGGAATCGAGGTTTCGGAGGACGGCGAGGAGTTCTTCGTCGTGTCCTCGGGCCTGCACACGATCACGGCGTTCTCGCGTCGCACCGAGCCCGCAGAGGTTCTGCGAACGACGGGCCATCTGCCGTTCACGCCGGACAACGTCCACCGGGGGCCGGACGGCCGTCTGCTGACGGCGGGCATGAAGGACGATGTGCCGGCGTGCGGGGGGCCGCCGAACCCGCAGCACACTCTCGAGGACCTCGCGACCTGTCCGCGCGGCTTCATGGCCGTCGCGATCGATCCGGAAACGATGGAGGA
>JAFGNC010000173.1 GCA_016927175.1 Gammaproteobacteria bacterium
GCCGTCGACGCCGCAGCCGAATCCTTCCCCGACTATCGCTCGAGGCCGGCCGAGGAGCGTGCACGATTTCTCGACACGATCGCCGCAGAGATCGAGGCGCTCGGCGAAGCGCTGATCGAGCGCACCGTGGCCGAGACCGGCCTGCCGGCGGCGCGCATCACCGGCGAGCGCGGCCGCACGTGTGCGCAGCTGCGGCTCTTTGCCGACACGGTCCGCGAAGGCTCGTGGGTAGACGCGCGCATCGACACCGCGTTGCCGGACCGGCAGCCGGCGCCGCGGCCGGACATCCGCCGCATGCTGAAACCGATCGGCCCGGTCGTCGTCTTCGGCGCCAGCAATTTCCCGCTCGCGTTCTCGACCGCCGGCGGCGACACCGCGTCCGCTTTCGCGGCAGGTTGCCCGGTCGTCGTCAAAGCTCATCCGGCGCACCCCGGCAGCGGCGAGCTCGTCGCCGGCGCGATCGGGCGTGCCGCGGCGAAGTGCGGGCTTGCGCCGGGCGTTTTTTCGTTCGTGCATGGCGGACCGGCGATCGGGGTCGCGTTGGTCCGACATCCGGCAACGGCGGCCGTCGGCTTCACCGGCTCTCATTCGGCAGGCCGCGCATTGTTCGACGCGGCAAATTCGCGGCCGCATCCGATTCCGGTCTTTGCCGAGATGAGCAGCGTGAACCCTGTGTTCGTGCTGCCCGGCGCCCTCAGGGAGCGCGGCGACACGATCGCTCGAGGGCTGCTCGACTCGTTCACGCTCGGCGTCGGCCAGTTCTGCACCAAGCCGGGCCTCGTGTTCGCGCTGCGGGGCGCGGATACCGATGCGTTCGTCGACAAGCTGGCCGGCGCGGTTCGGCAGGCCGCGGGCAGCACGATGCTGACAGCCGGCATCTGCGAGGCCTTCGGGCGCGCCCGGGACGCGTTGACCGGCATCGACGGTGTCCGGGAGATCGCCGCCGCGCCCCCTCCGGCCGCCGATGCCGCCACGAAGGCCCGGCCCAGCGTCGCGTCGACGGATGCGGCGCACTTTCTCGCGCAGCCCTTGCTCGCGAACGAGGTTTTCGGTCCTTTCACGCTCGTGATCACTTGCCGGGACCCCGACGAGATGCTCGCCTGCGCGAACGCGCTCGAGGGTCAGCTGACGGCCACGCTGCACGCGACCGAGGCGGATCTGGCCGACGCCGGCGGGCTGATCGAGGCTGCCGAACGGTGCGCCGGGCGCATCATCGTCAACGGCTTCCCTACCGGCGTCGAAGTGAGCCCCGCGATGAACCACGGCGGCCCTTATCCTGCGACGACCGACGTGCGCTTCACGTCGGTCGGCACGGCGGCCATCCTGCGGTTCGCCCGGCCGGTCTGCTACCAGGGCTTCGCGGACGCCCAGCTGCCCGACGAGCTCAAAAATGCGAACCCGCGCGGCATCCTGCGGACCGTCAACGGCGAACTGACGCGCGATGCCGTATGACCGCCGCAGATCCATGTCAGGGAACAGACGAAATTCACCGGAGAAGAGATCGATGAAATCATCATGCTGCCTGCACCGCAGAGCACCGGCGCCGAGGGCGCTCGTCGCCGGCTTTACGCTCGCCATCGCCCTTGCGGCCTCGCCCGCGAGCGCCCAGGACCTCTTCAATACCGTCAAGGCGAAACTCGCCGAAGGGCGGCAGGTGGTCGGCGGCACGATCAGCTCGGCCGATGTGGATATCTATTGCGCCATGGCGAACGCGGGCTTCGACTTTCTGTGGATCGAGATGCAGCACAGCCCGCTGACCTATGCGCAGGTCGCGACGATGATCAGGGCCTGCCCGGGGCCTGCGATCCCGTTCATCCGCGTGCCCTACGCCACCGAGGGCGACATCCAGAAAGCCGTCGACATCGGCGCGCTCGGCGTGATCGTTCCGATGGTGGATACGGTCGAGAAAATCGAGAACGCGATCACCTTCGCGATGTACCCGCCCCTCGGCAAACGCAGTCAGGGCGGCGGGCAGTACGGCGCGCTGTGGGGCCGGGACTACCGGCAGCGGGCGAACGACAACATCATGGTCGTCGCGATGATCGAGAACCCGCAAGGGGTGGAGATCGTCGAGCAGATCGCCGGGATGGAGCACGTCGACGCGGTGTTTGCGGCCAGCACGGACCTCAGCAGCTTCTCCGGGCTTAGGCAGGGCGACCCCGACTACGAGGCGCTCGTCACGCGGATCAAGGACGCGACACTTGCGGCGGGTAAATACCTGGCCGGCCCCCTGGCCTGGAAAGACACGCGCGAGGGCTACACGTTCTTTCAGGGACCGCCCGAAAGCGTGCTGATCCGCAACGGGGCGCGGCAGTCGCTTGGCGGCAATGCGAACCCGGGGCTGCCGCGCGGGGTCGCGCCTACCGAGGGATCGGAATAGTGAAACGCGAGCGCGCCCTGGGCCCCCTCTTCGCCGGATTGATCGTTCTGGCGTTTGCGGCCCCGCCGCACAACGCCGCGGGCCAGGACTCTCTCGAGGACCGACTCCGCGCGGTCGAGGACCACTTGGCGATCGAGCAGCTCCTGATGCGCTACGCGGCCGCGCTCAACACGGATGACGCAGACACTTACGTTTCGCTGTTCACGCCCGACGCCACGTTCGAGCTCAAGCGCCAGGCGGACGAGCCGCCATTCCTCGGTCCCTTCGAAGGCCGGGAGGCGCTCCGCAAGCAGTGGTTTCCCGACGCGCCTGTCAGCTCTGACCCAACAGCATTCGGCCCGATGCGTCACGTCACGACGAACTACGAGATTGACGTCGAGGGCGACACGGCGACTGTGCGCGCGTTCTTCATCGAGGTCGTGTCGAACGGCGCCAACACGCCTCCCGGTTCGAACCCGCCGACGATTCACGCCATGGGCCGCTACGAAGACGAGCTCGTAAAGGTCGATGGCCGGTGGTACTTCGCCAAGCGCGTCGTCATCACTGACATGAACGAGGCGTGGCAGCCATAGGAAGGCGTGAAAGGCCGCCGCGGCAAACCATGCTCTATGGGTTCGCAGACGAGGAACAGCAGATGATCGTCTCTGATGCCCGGAAATCCGGCGACGGACTCACGCGCCGCGACCTTCTCGGGAAGCTCGGCCTGGCCGGCTCCGTGCTGCTGGCGCCCCGGCTGCTCGACGCTCAAGGGCCGGACGCCGGCACGCAACCGGAGGTCTCCGTGCCGCCGCGGGACTTCTCGCCGGGCGCGCCGCCGCAGCGCTATCCGGATCCCGACGTGCTCGCAATCGACCCGTCTTTCAACGCGCTGCGCCAGTTCAACGCGCCGATTGAGCGCCTGTGGACCGGCGCGCTGTGGTCGGAAGGGCCGGCCTGGTCGAGCCAGGGCCGTTACCTCGTCTGGAGCGACATTCCGAACAACCGTCAGCTCCGCTGGCTCGAGGACGACGGCCGCGTCTCGGTATTTCGTGCGCCGTCGAACAACAGCAACGGTAACTCGTTCGACTTCCAGGGGCGGCAGCTGTCGTGCGAGCACCTGACGCGCCGCGTCGTTCGCTACGAGCTCGACGGCAGCGTGACGGTCATCGCCGACGCTCACGACGGCACGCCGCTGAACTCGCCGAACGACGTCGTGCCGCACCCGGACGGCAGCTACTGGTTCACCGACCCGCCTTTCGGCGGCTCACTCTACGAGGGCGCGCCGGATGCCCCGGGCGGCCCGAGCAACCCGGAAGGTCTGCTCGATTCGCGTGCCGGCCAGGTTGCCGGGATCGGCTCGGCCCGGCGCCAGTTGCCGACCAACGTGTATAGAGTCGATGACCGTGGCCGAGTCGCGATCGTCGTCGACGCCGACTCGCTGCCCGGTGCGCCGAACGGCCTCGCGTTCTCGCCGAAATACGACAAGCTCTACGTCGTCAGCGCCGGCAACGTGTGGGCCTGCGATGTCGGCACGAACGGCCGGGTCTCGGGCCTCGTGCAGTTCGCACAATTCATCGTCGACGGCGTCCCTTGCCGGACCGACGGCATCCGCGCCGACGTGTACGGCAATCTGTGGTGCTCGAGCAGCGGCCCGACCGGATACAGCGGCGTGACGGTGTGGAACCCATCCGGCGCGCTGATCGGCCGCATTCGCCTGCCCGAGGTCTGCGCAAACGTGGCCTTCGGCGGGCCGAAGCGCAATCGACTGTTCATGGCGGCGAGCCAGTCGCTGTACGCCATATATGTGAATACTCAGGGCGCGGCACCGGGCTAGACATTCGGAGAGCAACGATGAAAACGAACGGAGTGTCGATTCTTTCCCTGCCGGGCTGCTCGACATGAGGGCGCTGCTCGGCTCGGCCGCTGTGGCGGTCGCGTTGTCCGCGGTATCGCTCGCGGAGGCGCAACCCGGTCCCGATCCCGGCGTCAACCCGCGCAATGTCTGGTCCGCCCCGCCGGAGGAGTTCGCGATGCGGGTCGTCGCGGACGGTTTCGAGGATCCGTGGGAGGTGACCTGGGGCCCCGACGATCATCTGTGGATGACCGAGCGGAGCGGCAAACGCGTGGTCCGCGTCGATCCTGCCGACGGCACGCGCAAGGTAGCCGTCACGATCGACGAGGTCGAGCAGAAGCTCGGTCAGGACGGGCTGCTCGGGCTCGCGCTGCATTCGGACTTCCTCGCCGGCAGCGACTATGTCTATGTGATGTACACGTACGACGCCGATCCCGGTCCCGCCGACGCGCGACGCGCGAAGATCCGCCGCTACACTTACGATGCCTCGACCGAGTCGCTCGCCGAGCCGCTCGATATCCTGACCGACCTGCCGCACGGCCCCGACCACGGCGCAAGCCGGATCGTTTTCGGACCGGACCGCAAGCTCTACGCGAGCCGCGGCGATCACGGGTCGAACTTCCTCGCCTACTACTGCGAGCCGATTCGCGCGCAGGAGCTGCCCACGGCTGCCGATATCGAGGCACGCAACTGGCGCGGCTACGAGGGCAAGATCCTTCGCGTCGAGCTGGACGGTTCGATCCCGGCCGACAACCCGGTGCTGGACGGCGTGCGCAGCCACGTGTTCAGCTACGGCCACCGCAACCC
>JAFGNC010000174.1 GCA_016927175.1 Gammaproteobacteria bacterium
GAGCAGGTGGTCGGTCACGACCGGCCCGCCGTGCCCGTGCAGCTCTACGACGTCTTCACCGGTATAGGAATGGGGCGCCGGAAAAAACAGCAGCAGGCCGCGGTCGATGACGGTGCCGTCCGCGCCGCGGAAAGCGCAGAGCTCCGCGTAGCGCGGCCGCGGCTCGATGCCGGTCAACCGCCTCGCAATGTCGGCCGCGCGGTCACCGGACAGACGCACGATGGCGACGGCCGCCTTGCCGGGCGCGGTCGCGAGCGCGGCGATCGTGTCGGCGGCGCCGGGCGCGGGAGCGGGGTCGCGGGAGAACGTCTGCTCGCCGGTCAGCTTTCCCGGGCGACGACTTTGTTGATGCGCCATTGCTGCAGTATCGACAGCACGGTGTTCGTCAGCCAGTACAGCACCAGGCCGGCCGGGAACAGCGCGAACATCGCGGTGAACACGATGGGCATGATCTGCATGATGCGCGCCTGCATCGGATCCGGCGGGGCCGGATTCAGCCGCGTCTGGAAGAACATCGCCGCGCCCATCAGCAGCGGCAGCACGAAGAACGGATCCCGCGACGACAGGTCGTCGATCCACAGGATGAACGGCGCCTGCCGCATCTCGACGCTCTCGATCAGGACCCAGTAGAACGCGAAGAAGAACGGCATCTGCACCAGGATCGGCAAACAGCCCGCGGCAGGATTCACCTTCTCCTTGCGGTACATTTCCATCATCGCCCGGCTCAGCGCCTGGCGGTCGTCCTTGTAGCGCTCCTGCAGAGCCTTCATGCGCGGGGCGAGCTTGCGCATTTTGGCCATCGAGCGGCCGCTGGTCTGCGTCAGCTTGTAGAAGGCGAGCTTGATCAGCATCGTCACGATCACGATGGCCCAGCCCCAGTTGCCGACCAGATCGTGCACGTGCGACAGCACCCAGAACAGCGGCTGGGCCAGAATCGTCAGCACGCCGTAATCGACCGTCAGCTCGAGCCCGTCCGCCGTCGCTTCGAGCTCCTCCTGCAGCTTGGGACCGACGAACAGCGTGTACGGGAAGCTCTCGCCCGCGCCCGGCTCGACGGTCAGCACCGGGCCTACGGCGGTCAGCACGTACTCGTCGCCGCGAGTCGTGGCCTGATAACGCACCTGCTGGTCGGGCGGCGGCACGGCAGCCGCCAGGAAGTGATGCTGAATGCCGGCCAACCAGCCGCCCTGCAGGGTCTGCGTGACCGGCTCGTCGCGCAGGTCCTCGACGTCGAGCTTCTCGTACTGGTCGCCGTCGTACAGGACGGGACCCGCAAACGAATAGGTCTCGACGGACATGTAAGAGCGCTCGGGCGGATGGTGCGCCCTCAGCATCTGCGCGTAGGAAGCGCCGCGCCAAGGCATGCCGCTGTCGTTCCGAAGCTGCATGTCGAGATCGATTCGATAGTCGCCGCGGCGGAAGGTGTAAGTCTTGTACGCCGAGAGCCCGTCGCCGCCGGCCCACTCGAGCCGCACGACGAGCTCGTCCTGGCCCTCGGCCAGCTCGTAGGTCGTCTGGTCGGCGCGGAACGTGGCCAGGTGATTCGGCTCGGGACCCTCGCCGGCGCCGCGCAGGCCGGTCTGAAAAATCCATCTGTCGGCCGCGGTGTAATCGAGCAGCCGGACCGGCTCGTCGGGGCGGTGCTTCTCGACCGGGTAGTCGAGCAGGTCCGCGCGGACCAGATCGCCGCCCTCGGGTGCGATCCACACGTCCAGCACGTCGGTGCGCACGCGGATCGGGTCGCTCGGCGCTTCGGCCGGCGCCTCGGCCTCGACGGCGACGGCATCGGGCGGCGCCGCATCGTCGGCGATGTCGGGTAGTGCGTCGTCCTCTTCGGGCACGGCCGGGGACGGAGGCGCTTCGACGGTTGCAGCGGGAGTCTCGACCGGGGCCGGCGCGCGGTCTGCAAGCCAGGCGCTGTAGTTCAGCCACAGCATGGCCACGAGGCCGAGCCACAGGAACAGGCGCGTGTTATCCATTGCGGCGAGACTCCGCGCGCCTCGCGAGATGGGCGAAGTGTCTATCGAGACTCGATCGAATAACGTCGGCCGTGGCGCGCGCGGCAGCCGGTCGGGCCATGACGACGAAGTCCCACGCCGGAAGGTTCGGCTGCTGGCGGAAAGATTCGCGCGCGATACGTTTCAGTCGGTTTCTGTCCACTGCCCGCTTGGCGGCCTTGCGTGAAATAGCCAGTCCCAGCCGCGACACCTCCGCGGCGTTCGGTCGGGCCAGAATCGTGAAAAGACTGTCGGAGGATCGTACCGGATCGGCGAAGACACGGCCGAACTCTTTCGAAGCGTGGAGGCGTCTGTGCGGCGGGAACCCTGCTTGCGGGCGTGTCAACGTTGCCCGGCGGCCGTCAGGACGGTGCCAGCCGCGCGCGTCCTTTCGCCCGGCGGCGGTTCAGCACCGCGCGGCCTTCGCGAGTCTTCATGCGGGCGCGGAATCCGTGCGTACGCTTGCGGCGCAGCTTGCTCGGTTGAAAGGTTCTTTTCATGGCGCGTGCGGCTCTCGTTCAGCGAAAAATGTAGCCCAAACAAGGGGATAGGAGTGCGAGGGAAACGCGAAACTTTACGCGGCCGCGTGGGCAGTGTCAATAGGCGGCGGCCGCTGCATCGCTGTGGATAACTCTGGTCGGGCGTATTAGACTCGCTGTTCCCGCGGGCCTCGCCCTCCTCAGTCAACACGCTCCCATATTTCACGTGTCAGATAATCCGGCGACGCTTCTATCCCTGTGGAAACAGTGCGTTGTAGCTCTGGAATCCGGCCTTTCGGACCAGCAGCTGAACACCTGGATCCGACCGCTGCAGCCGGTCGAGGACGGCGACGCCGTGAAGCTGCTGGCGCCCAATCGTTTCGTCGTGGACTGGGTGCAGGCGCATTGCCTCGAGCAGATTCGCAACTGGTGGACCGAGCATGCGGGCGCGGCGAACGTCGTGCTCGAGGTCGGGAGCAGGAAACGGCCCGTCGCCGCCGTGCCGGCCGCGGCCGAGCCGGTCGAGGCGAGACCGGCGCCGCATGCCCTCGGGAGCCGGCTCAACGCGGCTTTCACGTTCGACAGCTTCGTCGAGGGCAAGAGCAATCAGCTGGCGCGGGCGGCCGCGTTGCAGGTCGGGCAGAACCCGGGCACCGCTTACAACCCGCTGTTCATCTACGGCGGCGTCGGATTGGGCAAGACGCACCTGATGCACGCGATCGGCAACGTGATCCTGCAGCGGGACGCCGGAGCGAAGGTCGCGTACATCCACTCGGAGCGCTTCGTCGGCGACATGGTGCGGGGCCTTCAGCACAACACGATCGCCGACTTCAAGCGGACGTATCGCTCGCTCGACGCGCTGCTGATCGACGATATCCAGTTCTTCGCGGGCAAGGAGCGCTCTCAGGAAGAGTTCTTCCATACTTTCAATGCCTTGCTGGAAGGTCAGCGCCAGATCGTGCTGACGTGCGACCGCTATCCGAAGGAGGTATCGGGGCTCGAGGAGCGGCTCAAATCCCGTTTCGGCTGGGGCCTGACCGTGGCCATCGAGCCGCCGGAGCTCGAGACCAGCGTCGCGATCCTGATGAGCAAGGCGGCCGCGGAGATGGAAGCGCTTCCGGAGGAAGTCGCGTTTTTCATCGCTCAGCGGATCCGGTCGAACGTCCGCGAGCTCGAAGGGGCATTGCGCCGGGTCATCGCCAACGCACGCTTTACCGGGCAGCCGATCACGCTCGAGTTCGCGAAGGAGGCGCTGCGGGACCTGCTGGCGCTGCAGGACAAGCTCGTCACGGTCGAGAACATCCAGAAGACCGTCGCAGGATATTTCAAGATCCGCGTCTCGGATCTGTTGTCGAAACGGCGCAGCCGCTCGATTGCGCGGCCGAGACAGATCGCGATGGCCCTGGCGAAGGAGCTGACGACACACAGCCTGCCGGAGATCGGGGACGCTTTCGGCGGCCGCGACCACACGACGGTGCTGCACGCGTGCCGGCGCGTCAAGGAGTTGCGGGACACGGAGACGCGAGTCTCGGAGGACTACAACAACCTGTTGAGGACCCTGACGAGTTGAATGGGCAGAACATGTTGATAACTCGCCGGGCGGATTTCGTCCACAGGTCGGCCACAGGGAGGGGATGGCTTGTGCACGGCGGTGTCACGAACGCATGCTATTGATAATAAAAGAAATATAGCGGTTGCTAAGCGTCAACGCAGCGCTTAATCGCAGCAATATGGGTATATAAAAAGCAGGTAGATAAGAAATGAAGTTCAGCGCAACCCGGGAGACTGTTCTGAAGCCGCTTCAGGCCGTGATCGGCGTCGTGGAGCGTCGGCAGACGATGCCGATCCTGAGCAACGTGCTACTGGTCGTCAAAGACGGGGCGTTGAGCGTGACGGCGACGGACCTCGAAGTCGAGCTCGTGGCCGACGCGGCCGTGGACGAGGGCGACGCCGGCGAGATCACCGTGCCGGGCCGGAAGCTGCACGATATTTTCCGGGCGCTGCCGGACGGGTCCAAGGTCGACGTCAGCCTCAGCGGCGACCGGATGACGGTCAAGGCCGGACGGAGCCGCTTCACGCTGTCGACGCTGCGCGCGGCGGACTTTCCGACCATCGAGGACGTGGCGGCGCAGCAGACGCTCGAGCTGGACGCCGGCGTGCTCCGGCAGCTGATCGACAAGACGCATTTCTCGATGGCGCAGCAGGATGTGCGCTACTACCTGAACGGGCTGTTGCTCGAGACGGACGGGCAACAGCTGCGCGCGGTCGCGACCGACGGGCATCGTCTGGCGCTGGCGGAGGTCGCGCTCGACAAGCCGGCCGCCCGCAGCGAGCAGCTGATCGTGCCGCGCAAAGGCGTCCTCGAGCTGAACCGGCTGTTGACCGGCGACGGCACGGTCGAGCTCGTGCTCGGATCGAACCACGTTCGCGCGCGCGTCGATGGGTTGCGGTTGACGTCGAAGCTGATCGATGGCCGTTTCCCGGACTATGGGCGGGTGATTCCGGCGGAGCCGCCCAACGTGCTGATGGCGGACCGGGACCTGCTGAGGCAGGCCCTGCAGCGCGCGGCGATCCTGTCGAATGAGAAATACCGCGGCGTTCGGCTCCAGCTGCAGGAGAACAGCGTGACCATTCAGGCCAACAATCCGGAGCAGGAAGAGGCCGAAGAGACGGTGGAGCTCGAGTACGCCGGCGACGAAATGGAAATCGGCTTCAACGTGAACTACCTGCTCGACGCGCTCGGCGCGATCGATGGCGAGCAGGTCCGGATCGGCGTCACGGACGGCAATTCGAGTTGCTTGATCACGGAAGCGGATGCGAGCAGCGTCAAGTTCGTCGTGATGCCGATGCGGCTGTAGCACGTCGCGCCGCCCGTGAGGTAGCTGCGTGCCGCTGGAGCGGGTACGGGTAGAGGGCCTGCGCTGCCTCGTCGGAGTGGATTGTCGGCTCCACCCCAGGCGCAACTTTTTCTTCGGGCCGAACGGAGCCGGCAAGACCAGCCTGCTGGAAGCGGTTTACCTGCTCGGTCGCGGACGATCCTTCAGATCCCGGCACGCGCGGCGACTCCTGTGCCATGGCCGGGACGAGCTGAGCGTTTACGCCGAGCTGCGGGCCGGCGACGACTTACGGCGGATCGGCGTGCGCTTCGCGGCGGGGCAGCTGGAGTTCCGGCTGGACCGCGCTCCGGTCGCCGGCGTCACGGACATCGCCGCGCTCGTGCGCGTGGACGTCATCGATCCCAGCATTCACAGCCTCATCGAAGGCGGGCCGAGCGAGCGGCGGCGCTTCATCGACTGGGGAGTGTTCCACGTGGAACGTAGTTACCTGCCGGCGTGGAGGCGGTATCGCCGGGCCCTCGGGCAGCGCAATGCCGC
>JAFGNC010000175.1 GCA_016927175.1 Gammaproteobacteria bacterium
ATCGCGATCGGCGCGCCGAGGATCGCGACCGCGTTCGTCGAAACGACGTTGGTCAGCAGCGTCAGCAGCAGCATCATGCCGCTCAGGATCAGCGGCACGGGCAGCGCCGCCGTGATCGCGACCAGCCCGCGTGCCGCCATATCCGCAGCGCCGGTCTGCATCAGCGCGTGCGCCAGCGCAAGGCAGGTCACGATGACCATGATCATCGGCAGCGACAGTGCCCCGGCGATGTCCTTCCATGCGAGGCAGCGCGTTGCGAGCATCAGGCCGACGCCGAGCACGGCGCTGACGGAGATCGGCACGACGCCGAGAGCGGCCGCGACGACGACGATGACCATGATCGCCAGCGCGCGGTCGGCGCGGTGGGTGCGCGGCAGATCGGTCGTGCCGTCGAGCACGAGCGCCGTGCCGGAGCGCTTCAGCCGTTCGAGCTCGCGCTGCGTGCCCTGCACCAGCACGATGTCGCCGGCGCGCAGCGGCACGAGGCCGATGTGGCTGCCGAGCCCTTCGCCTTCGGCGTCGCGGGCGCGGTGCAGCGCGAGCGGCAGCAGTCCGCTGCGTTCCGCGAAGCGCGTCGCGGCAAGGCTCGCTCGGTGCAGCATCGAGCCGCGCGTCACGACGATCTCGGCCAGCTGCTCCTGCTCGGCCGGCGACGGCAGCGTGTGGGTGCCGGTCGTCGCGGCGTCGTGCATCGTCGCGCCGAGCTGTTTCTCGAACACCTTGAGCCGCTCGGGCGTGTCGCGGACGACGAAGCGGTCGCCCGCCTGGATCCGCACGATCGGCAGCTTCGTCACGACCAGCCCGTCGCCGCGCTCGATCCGATCGACGCGCATCTCGTTGCCGGTCAGCGCGAGGCACTCCGAGAACGTGCGGCCGCACGCGGCGCTGTCTTCGGTGATGTGGAACGTCGCGTTGAAGACCCGCGGCGAGGTGTCGGCCAGTGGGGGCTTGCGGACCGGCAGCAGGCGCGGCGCAACGAGCCACAGATAGACGATGCCGAGAGCGCCGACCGCGAGCACGGGCGGCGCGAAGTCGAACATGCCGAACTCGCGCACGCCGAGGCTCGCGGCGATCGACACGACCAGCAGGTTCGACGTCGTGCCGATCGTCGTCGCCATGCCGCCGAGCAGCGTCGCGAAGCCGACCGGCATCAGGATGGACGACGGCGGCAGCTTGGCTTTCGCGGCCACGCCGATCAGCATCGGGAGCAGCATCACGACGACGGGCGTGTTGATCACGAACGCGCTCAACGCGGCGCCGATCAGCATCGTGATCAGGATCGCCGACCTCGGTCTCGCGCTCCACGTGTGCGCGAGAGCCGAGCCGAGCGGTTGCAGCGCGCCGGTCACCTCGAGGCCTTTGCCGACGATCATCAGCGCCGCGATCGCGATCAGCGCCTCGTGGCCGAAGCTGCCGAGGAAGCTCTCAGCCGGCAGCTCCGCGGCGTCGCGCTCGTACGGAAAGAGCTGGAACACCGTGACCAGAACGACGAGAATCGCGAGCGCCGAGGCCTCGAGCGGCAGGCGGTCGCGCGTGAACAGGTACAGCGCGATCGCCGTCAGCAGCAGCGTGAACGTCGCGTGGAGGTCGGGAAATCCGAACACGGAGCATTTTCAATCAGATACCGGCCTGCCCTAATAACACGGCGGTCGAAGCCGCGCCAACTTCGGACGCCGCGCCCGCGCCGACCCGATGCCGCGCCGTCCTCGCCGCCGAGCCCGCCCGCGCCTGAGCCGGGCGCCGCGGAGCCGCGGACGTGCTAGGTTTCGAGCGCCCCTCGGCCGAGCCTTTCGGCGGCTCGCTCGGCGTCTGGCGCTACAGCCGCCGCGCGGTCCAGCTGGTGTGGTCGACCAGCCGGCCGCTGACGATCGCGCTCGGCGCGCTGACCGTGCTGGCCGGCCTGCTGCCGGCCGGCGCGGCCTACGTCGGCAAGCTGATCGTCGACGCGGTCGTCGCCGCGATCGACGTGCAGCAGGGCGGGGGATCGCCCGACTACACGGCTCTGCTGCTGCTCGTCGCGCTCGAAGGCGCACTGGTCGCGGGGCTCGCGGGCGCGCAGCGCGGTATCGACTTCTGCCAGTCGCTGCTGCGCGTGCTGCTGTCGCAGCGCGTCAACGTCATGATCCTCGAGAAGGCGCTGACGCTCGAGCTCGCGCAGTTCGAGGATTCGGAGTTCTACGACAAGCTGACCCGGGCACGTCAGGAAGCGTCCAGCCGGCCGCTGAGCCTCGTGACCCGGACCTTCTCCCTCGCCCGCAACGGCATCTCTCTGGTCAGCTACGCAGGGCTGCTGCTGCAGTTCTCGCCGTGGGCCGTCGCGATCCTGGTGGTCGCCGGCCTCCCGGTGTTCTTCGCGGAGACGCGCTTCTCCGGAGAGCGCTTCCGCGTCTTCCGCTGGCGCTCGCCGGACCGGCGCATGCTGATGTACCTCGAGATCGTGCTCGCTCGGGAGGACCACGCCAAGGAGGTGCAGCTGTTCGGGCTCGGGCCCCGGCTGCTCGAGCGCTACAAGAGCATCTTCAAGTCGCTGTACGAAGAGGAGAAACAGCTCACCGTCCGCCGCGACACGTGGGGGTTCTTCCTGGGCCTCGTCAGCAACGTCGCGTTTTACGCCGCGTACGGGTGGATCGCGGTGGCGACGGTTCAGGGCGCGATCACGCTCGGCGAAATGACGATGTACCTGCTCGTGTTCAAGCAGGGCCAGACGGCCGTGTCGTCGATGCTGACGGCGATCGGCGGCATGTACGAGGACAATCTGTACCTGTCCAATCTCTACGAGTATCTGGAGCAGCCGAGGCCGCCGCACCTCGGCACGTCGAGCGAGGGCCCGGAACCTGCGGCCGGCGTCGAGTTCCGCAACGTCACGTTCACCTACCCCGGCGCGGAGTCGCCCGCCGTGCGCGACGTGTCGCTGACGATCCGCCGCGGCGAGAGTCTGGCGCTGGTCGGGCTGAACGGTTCCGGCAAGACCACGCTCGTGAAGCTGCTCGCGGGCCTTTACACCCCGGACGCGGGCCAGATCCTGTATCAGGGCCGGCCCCTCGAGGAATGGGACCCCGGCGTGCTGCGCGGGCGGATCGGCGTGATCTTCCAGGACTTCAATCGCTATCAGCTCAAGGTCGGCGAGAACATCGGCGTCGGCGACGTGACGGCGTTCGCCGATCGCGAGCGCTGGCGCGAGGCGGCCGAGAAGGGACAGGCCGCGGACTTCGTCGACACGCTGCCGGAGCAGTACGAGACGCCGCTCGGGCGCTGGTTCAACAACGGCCAGGAACTGTCGGGCGGGCAGTGGCAGCGGATCGCGCTGGCGCGCGCGTTCATGCGCGGCTCGGCGGACATCCTGGTCCTCGACGAGCCGACCGCCGCGATGGATGCGGAGACCGAGGCGGAGGTTTTCGACCATTTCCGCTCGCTGACGAGCAACAAGATCTCGATACTGATCTCGCACCGCTTCTCGACCGTCAGGCGCGCGCACACGATCGTCGTGCTCGACCAGGGGCGGATCGTCGAGCAGGGCAGCCACGAGCAGCTGATGGCGGTCGGCGGCCGCTACGCCCGGCTGTTCGAGCTGCAGGCGCGCGGCTACCGCTGACCTGCGCTGCGCTACAATCCTGCGTTGAAGCCGGCGCCGCTCGAGGAACCGTGCTTCCCGAGGAGCCGCGAGGATGGCCGTGCCGACGACACAGAGCGTGCAGCGCTCCGACATCTTTTTCGCCGAGAAGGATCAAGCGCTGCGTGAGGACGTGCAC
>JAFGNC010000026.1 GCA_016927175.1 Gammaproteobacteria bacterium
TCGAGACGACAAACTTCAACGGCCGAACGCCGATGACCAACGTCGTGACGCCGGGCTCGCCGCCGGAGAACGACATTCCGACCAGCGAATCGATGCGCATCGTGGAGCGCTTCACTCGTACCGGCGAGGACGCGCTCGATTACCGGATCACGATCAGCGACCCGCAGATGATGGAATCGCCGTGGACGGTGGCTTACGCGTGGCGGCGCGATCCGGGCTACCGGTTCTTCGAGTACGCCTGCCACGAAGGCAACACGGCCGTACGCAACTACATCGAAACCTCGCGCTTCGAGCGAGCGCAGCAGTCACGAGACGATTAGCCGCGAGGCTCGGGCCCAGGGGAGAAAATACGATGCGGCTTCGCCGATTCAGCTCAATACCGGCCGCGACGACGCGGCGCTCCGGGCGAAAGGGACGCCTGGCGAAGGCGAGCAGCGCGGCCTCGGGCTTCGCCTGTGCCGTCTGCGCGTTCGGCGCGGCGCTTGCTCAGAGCAGCGCGCCGGCCGGGGCGGGCGGCGGAACGCCGCCGATGTCCGCGGGTGACTGGTGGACGATCAATCGCGATGCGGCCGCCACGCGCTACTCCCCGCTGCGACAGATCACGGCACGCAATGTGACGGGGCTGACCGAGATGTGGACCTATACGCTCGGCGGCAACTCGACGGCCGTCCCGATCGTCGTCGACGGCGTCATGTACGTGCCGAGCGGCGACCGCGTCGTCGCGCTCGACGGCGATTCGGGCGAGGAGCTCTGGAGCTACGTCCTCGAGCCGCAGGCCGACGGCGCCCGGGAGGCCCCCGCGCGCCCGCCGAGCGTCTCGAACCGCGGCGTCGGCTACTGGCCCGGCGATGCCGATCACGCGCCGCGCGTCCTGTTCATGAGCGGATCGCTGCTGCACGCCGTCGACGCGTCGACCGGCGAGTCCGCGACCGGCTTCGGCGCCGGCGGCGCAGTCGAAATCGGCGTGCCGTACGGCGGAGCGCCGACCCTTTACCGCAACGTCGCGATCGTCGGTGCGACGGTCGGAGAGGTGCCGCAGGGGCCGCCGGGCAATCCGCGCGCGTTCGACGTCGTCAGCGGCGAGAAGCTGTGGGAGTTCCAGACCGTGCCGCAGCCGGGCGAGCGCTTCAACGACACGTGGGGCGACGGCTGGGAGCGGCGCTCCGGCGCCAACATGTGGGCCTTCGCGGCGACCGTCGACGCGCGCCGCGGCATCGTCTACCTGCCGATCTCGGGCCCCGCGGCCAACTACTGGGGCGGCGACAGGCCGGGCGCCAACGTGTTCGCGAACTCGATCGTCGCCGTCGACGCCGAGACCGGAGCCTACCGCTGGCATTTTCAGACCGTCCACCACGATCTGTGGGACGTCGACATGCCGAGCGCCGGCGGGCTGTTCGACTTCGTCCGGAACGGCCGGCGCACGCCGGCAATCGCGCACGTCGGCAAGTCGAGCTATCTGTTCGTGCTCGACCGGGTCACCGGCGAGCCGCTGATCGAGGTCGAGGAGCGCCCCGTGCCGAGCGGAGACGTGCCCGGGGAGTGGTACGCGCCGACCCAGCCGTTCCCGATCAGGCCCGAGCCGCTGTCGCGGGTCGCGTTCGAGCCCGAGCGCGATCTGGTGCGGCCCGAGGACACGACTGCGGCGCACGCGGCCGCATGCCGCGAGGTCATGGAAAGGAGCGGCGGCTTTCGGAACGAGGGTCCGTTCACGCCGTTCATGTACAAGGCGCCCGACGCGCCGCCGCGGTCGACGATCCAGTTTCCGGGCGGCACCGGCGGCGTCAACTGGGGCGGCGTCGCGGTGGATCCGGCCACGGGGTACGTGTTCGTCAACGCGCACGATACGTCGCTGGTCGGTTGGATCGAGGATCGCGATCCGGAGAAGAACTACGGCCGCGGCACCGCGGGATCGGAGCAGCCTTACGACCGGGCCAGCATCTTCGGCCCCGGCCCGTATGCAAGCTTCAATGCGCCGCTGAGCGGCGAGTTCGACGAGAATGGCCGTGCCGTCGGCCCGACGCTGCCCTGCCACCGGCCGCCATGGTCGAAGCTCGTCGCGGTGGACGCGAGCAAGGGCGAGATCGTGTGGGAGTCGGTGCTCGGAATCAACGAAAGCCTGCCGCCCGGCAGGCAGCGGGTCGGCGGCTCGGGCAGCGCCGGCCCGACCGTCACGGCCGGCGGGCTGGTCTTCGTCGGAGCGACGACGGACCAGCGCTTTCGGGCCTTCGACGCGGCCACGGGCGAGGAGCTCTGGACCGCGGCGCTCGAAAGCAACGCCAACGCCAATCCGATGACGTACCTCGGAGCGAGCGGCCTGCAGCGCGTCGCGATCGTGGCCGGTGACCGGGTCGTCGTTTACGGAGTGCCCAGGGGCTGAGTCAGCCGCGGCGGGGCGTCACTCGCCGGCGCCCGCCTCGGCAGCGTTTTCCTCGGTCGCGAGCCCGTCCTCGATGACCTCGAACTTTCTCTTCAGGTGCTCGGCCAGCAGGGCCTTGAGGCGTTTTTGGTCGCGTTCGATCAGCGCCTCCAGGATCTTCTCGTGCTCCCCCATCGCCTGGTCCCAGCGCTCCTTCGACAGGTTCGCCATGTAGCGGGGACGCCGCAGGCGCACCGATACGCGCCGATAGATAGCCGTCAGCTCCGCGTTTCCGGCGCAGTCGATGATCTTCTGGTGAATGCACTGGTTGAAGCGGAAATACACCTTCAAGTCGCGCTTCTCGTGGTGGATTCGCATCTGATCGTGCAGCGCCGCGATTTCCGCAATCTCGCCGTCGGTGGCACGTTTGCACGCGAGCTCGCCGGCGAGGGCTTCGAGGGCCGCCATGACCTCGAACATGTCTCTGGCGTCGGCGAGCGTAATCGGACAGACGACGGCGCCGCGATTCGGCAGCAACCGTACGAGCCCTTCCGCGGCCAGCATCCTGATGGCTTCACGCAGCGGCGTGCGCGAGATCGTGAACCGCTCCGCCAATAAGCGTTCGTTGAGGCGGTCGCCGGCCGCAAGCTCGCCCTGAGTGATCAGATCGCGAAGGCGATCGGCAACCTCGATGTGGAGCGGGCGCGGAGTGATCGCCTCGACGCTGCCGGGCTCGTGGTCACCCCGGTTTCTGGGCGGCATTGATGCTTTTCCTGTCGACTGCAGGCGAGAGTAGCCGAAAATCCTGCGGTACGCATGCCTCGGAGCCGGCGGCGACGCATCTACGAAAGCTACGCTCGAGGTCGAGATTACCGATACATCGGTGATATGGCCGTTCCGGGATTGCCCGGTGTTTTCCCTTCGTGCACGTGCCGTCCAGCAACGTTTGCGCGAGCTGATAGGTGACGCCGAGATCGAAGCTGATGATGTCGTCCGGTTCGACCTCGACGATCCGACCGAGGTCGACGAGGTGGCCGACGAGGACTCCGGCGTTGCGTCGCCGGCGTTCAGGTGACCATCAGCGTCGCGGCGCCGATCAGCATCCACAGCATGGCGCCTCCGATCACGCCATTGCGGAAGCCGGCGATCATCGCGCGCCGGGACGCGTCGTCGAAAAGCTCGGCTCGGGCCGGGATGTCGTAGCAGTCAGCA
>JAFGNC010000176.1 GCA_016927175.1 Gammaproteobacteria bacterium
AGGCCCCGCCAGCCGGCGTGCGCGACGCCGACCGCGCGGCCGTGGCGCTCCGCGAGCAGCACCGGAAGGCAGTCGGCGGTCATGACGACGCAGACCACGCCGGGGCGGCGCGTCACGGCGCCGTCTGCCGTGCGGGTCGGAGCGCTCGCGGCGGTCGCCTCGGGCTCCTCCGCGGGCGGAAAGGCTCCCACGGGCTCGGCGTCGAGATCCAGCACGCGGCAGCCGTGGACCTGCTCGAGCCAGCGCGGCGCCGCCGGCAGCGAAAGCTGCTCGGCCAGCCGGCGGCGGTTGGCGGTCACGGCCTCCGGCGCGTCGCCGACGTGCGCGCCGAGGTTCAGGCTGGCGTAAGGCCCCTCGCTGATACCGCCCGTGCGCAGGGTCTGCCGGGCCCGCACGCGCGGCGCCGCCGGCCAGTCCGGCACGAGCGCGATCGGGCCGCCGCGGGTCACGCCCGCCGCTCCGCCGCGTCCGCCCGCAGCGCCTCGAGCAAGCCCTCGAGATCCGCCGGCAGCGGGCTGTCGAACGCAAGCGGCTCGTCCGTCAGCGGGTGCCGGAGCTCGAGCCGCGCCGCGTGCAGCGCCTGCCGCCGGAAGCCCTGCAGGCGCTCGCGCAGCCGATCGGCCGGCTTCGGCGGCAGAAGCGGCCGCCCGCCGTAGAGCGGATCGCCGACCAGCGGGAACCGCAGCGACGCCATGTGGACTCGGATCTGGTGCGTCCGGCCGCTGTCGAGCTCGACGTCGACGTAGGTGTGCGCCCTGAAGCGCTCGAGCACGCGATAGCGCGTCCGCGCGGGCTTGCCGCTCTGCGTGACGGCCATTCGAAGCCGGTCCCGCGGGTGCCGGCCGATCGGCGCGTCCACGACGCCGCCTCCGGTCAGCACGCCCTGGCAGACGGCGCGGTAGTGCCGGTGAATTTCGCGCCGCTCGAGCCGCGCGACCAGCTCGGCGTGGGCCGGCAGCGTCCGCGCGACGATCAGCAGCCCGCTCGTATCCTTGTCGAGGCGATGGATCAGCCCCGCCCGCGGCACGGCTGCGAGCTGCGGATCGAGGTTCAGCAGCGCGTTCTGCAGCGTGCCCGCCGGGTTGCCGGCGCCGGGATGCACGACGAGGCCGGCGGGCTTGTCGACGATCAGCAACGCGTCGTCGCGGTAGACGACGTCTACGGGGATGGCCTCGGGCCGGACCGGCACCGCCGGCTCGAGCTCGGCCTCGAGCACGAGCTCCTCCCCGCCGCGCAGCTTGTGCTTGGGGTCGGCGCGGCTGCCGGCGATGGTCAGGTCCCCGGCATCGATCCACGCTTTGAGCCGGCTGCGGGAAAACTCCGGAATCAGCGCGGCGGCCGCCTGGTCGAAGCGCCTGCCCGCGAGCTCCGCCGGCACGACGACGCGGCGCGCGACGGCGGTCGCGCCCGGATCGTCCGCGGGATCGCCCGCGGCCGCGAAACTTTCATCCATGCCGCGTCGTCAAAAGGTACAATCCGCCGAGCCTCGATTCGAGCCGCCTTGCGCGGAATCTCCACGAACAGCCTCGGAATAACGTGCTCTCGACCCGATCACTGCTGCAGCCTTTGCTTCTCGCCGTGCTCGCCTTCGGCCTCAGCGCCTGCGGCGGACGCGACTCCGTGATTCAGAACGCCGGCCCCGAGGCGCTGTACGAGCGGGGCAGCGAGATGATGGAGGCGTCGAACTACCAGGGCGCGATCCAGTACTTCCGCCAGCTCGAGGCCAGTTATCCGTTCAGCAACGTGACGCGCCAGGCGCAGCTGGACCTGATCTATCTCTATTATAAGAGCCGCCAGCCCGAAGCCGCCATCGACGCCGCGCAGGAGTTCGAGCGGGAGAATCCGACGCATCCGCGCGTCGACTACACGCTGTACATGCGGGGGCTGGTCTACTTCGACGAAGACCCGAACGTGCTCGAGCGGCTGTTCCGCGTCGACATGTCCACCCGGCCGCCGAAGGATACGCTGCGCTCGTTCCAGATGTTCCAGGAGCTGATTCGCCGCTACCCGGACAGCCCGTACGTCGAGGATGCGCAGAAGCGGATGGTCTTCCTGCGTAATCGGCTCGCCGAGTACGAGAACCACGTCGCGCGTTACTACATCCGCCGCGGCGCATACGTCGCCGCCGTCAACCGCGCCGAATACGCGATCGAGCACTACCCCGGCGCGCCGCAGCTCGAGGAGAGCCTGCGGATCATGATCGAGGCGTATCAGCTGCTCGGCATGGACGAGCTCGCGGCCGACGCCGAGCGCGTGCTGCAGCGAAGCTTCGGCGAAGAAGCGGAACGAATCGCCGATCCCCCGTTCCAGCTGGACTAGCTGCGACCCTACCCTTCGCCTCCCGTCCCCCGGGGCTCCGTACCGCGGACCGAAGGTGTAATACCGGCCGCGCTCACACGTATATCTCCTTGATGACGCCTTCGGCGCGGCTCGCCGGGCCGCTGGCGTTTCTCGCCAAGGCTTGACGGTATTCGCTACCGCTCGGCCGTGAAGCGGCATGCGGGCACCCGCACTCCGAGCTGGTTTTGAGCGGCGCTTCAGCGGCTTATGGCGAGCGCCGGCGCGTGGCACGACATCTGCAACTGCCTCGAGGCGCGAAATCTGTGCATATACGCAACAAGTTCACTGTTCCAGGGGAGCGCAGTCATGAATCGGCTATGGGTCATCGCTGGGGTCATCGCCCGACCTCTGCTCGTTTGCGGCGCCGGCATGCTGGTGCTCGGAGGCTGCGACAGCGGCCAGGCGACCGCGGAAGCCGGCACTGCCGAGGCACCGGCGATACCGGTCGAGGTGGCCGAGGTGACTCGCGGTTCGATCACCGCTTTCTACTCGACGACGGCGACTCTCGAGGCGGACCGCGAAGCGCGGGTCGTGCCGAAGCTCGGCGGGACGATCGTCGAGCTTCTCGCGGAAGAAGGCGACGTCGTCACGGCAGGGCAGCTCCTCGCCCGCATCGACGACGATCGGTATCGGCTCGAGGTCGAGCGCAACGAGGCGACGTTGCGCCGTCTCGAGCAGGACTTCGAGCGTCATCGCGAGATGCAGGAGCGCGACCTGATCAGCATCGAAGCTTTCGAGCGCGCCAAGTTCGAATATGAGGCGCAGCGCGCGCAAGTGGGCCTCTCCCGGCTCGATCTTTCGCACACGGCGATCACGTCGCCGATCGCGGGCGTGGTCTCGAGCCGTCTGATCAAGGTCGGCAATACCGTGAACACCCAGGAGGAGGCGTTCGTCGTCACTTCTCTGGATCCCCTTCTGGCCGTGCTGCACGTGCCAGAGCGCGAGCTGTCGAAACTGGCGATCGGGCAACCGGCGCTGATCGAGGCCGACGCCGTGCCGGGCCACCGTTTCGAGGGGAGCGTCGCGCGCATCAGCCCTGTGATCGACGCCGCCACAGGCACGTTTCGGGTCACCGTAGAGATCGGCGGCGGCGACAAGCCG
>JAFGNC010000177.1 GCA_016927175.1 Gammaproteobacteria bacterium
GCGCGACGTAGCCGCCCGTGATCAGATAGACGTTGTCATCGAGCTGCTCGACGATGTCGTCCGGTGCCGGACCGCCTCCGCCGGGGAATCCCCCGCCGCTCGTCTCCGGCGGCGTCAGCAGCGCCGTCAGGTTCTGCGGGTTCGCGCTCGCGTCGGTGACGCTGACGCCGAAGATGCCGCCGCCGCCGCGCTGCTGCTCGATGGCCGTCGGCACCATCAGCCCGCCGAAGTCCCGGTAATCGTCGTAGACCTGGACGACGTGAAAGTCGCCCATGAACGGGTGCTCGACCCACGTCTCGACACGATCGATCAGATTGTCCTCGCCGACGTAGCCGTTCACGGTGTATTGCAGGCCGGAGGGCGAAGTCTGGGTCTCGGGCGACATCCAGGTCAGCACCGTGTACTGCGTTCCGTCCAGCGTCTCCGTCGACATCTCGACGCCGTTGTCCTCGGCGCCTTCGAGGAAACCCCACGGCGTCAGCCAGATTTCGAGCTGCTGCGCCCATGCCGTCTCATCGGCCGGTACGTGCTGCACGTGCGTGCCGGCCACCGGCGGATCGAGGAAGATGTTCTGCGCGAACGTGTCCCCCGTCGCGAGCGACGCAGGCTGGGTCAGGTCGATGGTGCGGCGGTAGTTCGTGATCTCGTCGCGGGACGGCCAGGGCGGGCTGGCGCTCGGCGTCTGCATGAAGCTGTTCCGGATCCGCCACGCGGTGCCGGAGTACGTTATGGAATCGAGATCCTCGGCGCCCATCGCGGCGACGACCTCGGCAAGCACGGCGTCGGCATCCGCCGGTGCGGCGGCCGACCCGGCCGGTTCCTCCGCCGTCGCCTCGCCCGGCGGTGGCGTTTCGGTCGAGCAGCCGATCGCGAGCAGCGCGGGCAGGGCCGCGGAGATCAAGGCTTTGCGGAACATCGGAACCCCCTTTGTTTGGCGTTCTTATCGGTGGGTCGGAGCGGGTCAGAGTGAGCCTCCGACGGTGCCGCCCATCCTACTGCAATTGGCGGCCGATAGCCCGTTCCGCCCGGCGCCGCCGGACACTCCGGCGGCAAAGCGTGCACCATCGTGTACACTGTGCCTCCGTTGCCCGGGGGGCGAGCGCTCGCCGCCGAGCCGCAAATTTTCATCCGCGCCGCGGCGCAATCCGGAATCTGTCGCGTGACTACGTCTTCCATGGGCCTCTCCGACGTCATCGTCGTCGGCAACTCCTCGGACGACCCCTTCGCCATCGACGTGGCGTACTCGGTCGGTCAGACGGTGGACATCGCCGATCTGATCAGCATGAAGACGTTCGCGAATTCAGAGTTCTGCCCACGGTTCATCTCGGACGAGAACGACTTTTCGCGCATCGGCCGGCACCTCGAAGGCAAGACGATCGTGATCGTCAGCACGTCGAGCCGTCAGGTCAGCCGGCAGACGCTCGCGATGCGGACCCTGCTGATCGCCCGAGCGGCGAAGGAGAACGGCGCGCGCGAGGTGGTGCTGGTCGAGCCGGATCTCTACTACAGCGCCCAGGACCGCGGGCCCCGGCGCGATCTCGGCGATCCCGCGTTCGAGCGCGACGCGAGGGACCTGAAGAAGTTCGACGGGCAGCCGTTCACGGCGAAGCTGTACGCCCAGATGCTGAAGCTCGCGGGCGTCGACCGCGTGGTCACGGTCCACAATCATTCTTTCTCCGTCCAGCACAGGTTCGGCGAGATCTTCGACGGCACTTTCCATAACCTGATGCCGTACGACATCTACGTCGACTACCTGAAGAACTCGGACATCGTGCGCTGCGGGCCGGACGGCGAGGGCCTCGCGCTGTGTGCCCCGGACAAGGGGGCGCGCAGCTTCGTCAAGGAGATGTTCACGAAGCTCGGCCTGCCGAAGGCCAAGTTCATCCTGCTCGACAAGGTGCGCTCGGGCGAGCGCGACGTCGAGATCAGCCTGCATCCGGAGAGCGAGTCGACGTTCGACGAGATCCACGGCCACGACGTCGTGCTGTTCGACGACATGGTGCGCACGGGCTCGACCGTCGTGAAGACCTGTCAGTTCCTGAAGCAGATCCATCCGGGCAGGACCGTTTTCGCCGTGACCCACTTTTACGCGAGCGAGGAGGGCAGGCAGAAAATGGCCAGCACGGCCATCGACGAGATCCTGACGCTGAACACGCTGCCGACGATCCTGAACCGCGACGAGCAGGGGCGCCTGCGCCGCAAGATGGTCGTGCTGAAGATCGAAGGCTGGCTCGGTCGGCAGCTGGGGCGCATCCTCGGCATTGAGAGCCGCGAGTCGGCGAGCCTTTATCAGATCGACATGTCGTCGAAGAACCCCCGCTTCATTCGGAAGATCTGGACCAACGACCAGCTGCCGGAGCTGCAGGCCGAAAGGCGGCGCTGACGGCCACTTCCCGGGCCGTGCGCGGACGTCGCCGGGCGCGAGGACATCGCCAAGCCTTCCGTACCCGGCGCGAGGACGTCGCCGGGCTCGACCGTACCCGGCGCGAGGACATCGCCGGACCTTGCGTACCCGGCGCGCGGACGCGGCCGGAAGCTTGACCCGGCGCGCGGCCGCGCCGCGTCGCCGGTGCACGTTCGGCCTACTGGTGCGCCGCGGGGGTTGGTGCTAGCGTCTGCGGCATGAGCGCCGGCGAGAACCTCGTGTTTTCCCGCGTCCGCATCGCCACCGGACTCGAGCTCCACTACGCGGAGCAAGGCGATCCGAAAGGCACACCGGTCCTTTTTCTGCACGGCTGGCCCGACTCCTGGTTCACGTTCAGCCGCGTGCTGCCGCTGTTGGCGCACGACGTTCACGCCTTCGTCCCCGATCAGCGCGGGTTCGGTGATTCGCAGCGCCCGGACTCCGGTTATGCGATAGAGGATTTCGCGGCGGACGCCGTCGCGTTCCTCGACGCCGTCGGCATCGATCGCGCCACGCTCGTCGGCCACTCTTTCGGCAGCTTCGTCGCGCGTCGAGTCGCGATCGCGAAACCCGAACGCGTCGCGAAGCTGATGCTGATCGGGACGGGTTTCGCATCGTCGAACCCGGTCATCGGCGCCCTGACCGCGGATCTGAGCAACCTGCCGGATCCGATTCCGCTGGCCTTCGCCCGGGACTTCCAGGCCGGCACCGCATACCTGCCGCTGCCCGGCGCCTTCTTCGAGCGCATCGTCGCCGAAAGCCTGAAGCTGCCGGCGAGGCTGTGGCCGCTGATGATCGAGAAGCTGATCGCTTATGACGACGAGCCCGAGCTCCGGCGGATCTCGGCCCCGACGCTGCTGCTGTGGGGGGAGCGTGACGCGCTGTTCTCGCGCCGTGAGCAGGAGCGTTTCGCCGCCGCGAAGCCCGACGCGCGGCTGATGGTGTTGCCGGAGACCGGCCACTGCCCGAACTGGGAGCGGCCCGCGGAGGTCGCCGCGGTCATCGACGCTCTCATGCGCGAGAACGTTCGCGCGTAGCGGGGCAGGCAGCCGGCCGGAGACAAGAACTGCGCAGCCGGTCGGGAATCACGGCCCTCAGCCGAACCGGAAGTACAGGTAGAGCACGGATGCGGCAGTCAGCACGGCCACGCCGGCCGCGCTCCAGGCTCTGAGCCACGCCGGAGGCCGGTCCGCTGCCGGTATCCGCTCCGATCCGACCACGCGGTGATTCAGGAACGCGATGACCGGCGCGATCACGAACCCGGCCGTCGTCGCGAAGTCGATGAACACACCGAAGCTCGCGAAGAGCCAGAGCAGCAGCACCAGCGCCACGGCGGACTGCACGACCAGGAACGCGACGTAGAGCCGCTCCTCGCCGAAGCCCGGCAGCGGCCGGGCCAGCAGGCGCCGCGACACATTGGCATAGACGCGCGCGAAGCCGTCGACGACTGCGAGCACGGTCGACAGCATCACGGCGACGGCGGCGAGGCCGATGATCGGCCGGACCCACGGGCCGACCGCCTCGGCGAACAGCGTCACGAGCTGCCCTGCGAAGCCCGCGGAGCTCGACGTGACCTCCACGTCGCGGCCGAACAGCAGCGCGGTGCCCATCAGCAGAAAGCACAGCGCGAGCGCAGCGGTGCCGGCGTAGCCGAGATTGAAGTCGAAGCGCGCTTCCGGAACCGTCACGCGGCGGCCCAGCCACTCGGACTTGGCGCAGACCCACAGCGAGATGAACACCGACGCGCCCATGCCGACGGGCATCCAGCCGGCGACGGCGACGGAGAAGAACAGGTTGTCGCGCGTCGCGCCGATCGGCGCGGCGAGCGCTCGGCCGTCGCCGAGAGCGGTGGCCGCCGCTACCGTCGCGACCAGCGTCAGCACGGCGAAAATGACGACGAACAGCTTGGACGTGCGCTCCAGCAGGCGGTACCGGCCGAGCGCGAGTGCGAGCGACGTGATCGCGACGATCATCATCGTGACCAGCATCTCGTCGGCTTCGACACCGAGCAGGTTCAGCGTCATGCCGGCCGTGACCAGACTCACGGCCGGGATCGCGACGAGGCCCTCGACCGCGAGAGCGAGCAGGAAGAACGCGAGCAGCCCCCTCCCGGAGCGCGCATACGCCTCGACGATCGGCTCGCCGGTCGCGGCGGCGTACTCGGCGCCGAAACGGAAGGCCGGGTACTTGACGAGGCAGGTGACGACGATCAGCACCGCCATCGTGAGTCCGAACTCGGCGCCGGCACGGGTGGACTGCACCAGATGCGATACCCCGACCGCGGAAGCGGCGAACAGCAGACCGGGACCGAGTTTACGGGGCAGCGCGTTCATGCTCTTCTCAGCCCGGGGCGCGAACGCGCGCCCGCAAGAAGCGCGCAGTGTATCAGCGGCTGGCCGACGGGCGGTGCTTGGGTTCGACCGAGCCCGCCGTGCAGTCGCAGCGTCTCGGCAAGGCCGATAGCCGTTGCGCAGGCGTTACGGTAAACCCGGCAGACGCGCCGGGTTGCGCTTCATGCCGCAGCAGGCCGATACGAGCGTTGCGTCGGCGCGAGGCTCAGGCGCGGAGCCGCTCGATCTCGTGGCGGAGCGCTTGCGGGCGTGTCCCGCCGGCTGCATTTTTGTACAGGTTGGGCGATGATAGCGTCCCATGCAGGGGCAGAGACCTACAGAGACTATCGAAGCGGCCGGTTCCGGCGGCCGCGACTTCGGAACATCGCTGAACGAGGCCCAGCGCAGCGCCGCGACTTTCGGCGCGGCGGCCGAGCGCGGCTTCGCCGCCGGGCCGCTGCTGGTCATCGCGGGCGCCGGTACCGGCAAGACGAACACGCTGGCGCACCGGGTAGCGCACCTTCTGCTGCACGGCGTCGCCGCGGAGCGCATCCTGCTCCTGACGTTCACGCGGCGCGCGGCGCAGGAGATGCTGCGGCGGGCGGAGCGCATCACCCGCGAGGCGCTGAAGTGCACGAACGCCGCGGCGGCCGCACCTGCGGACGCCGCGCGCGGCCTGTGGTCCGGCACGTATCACTCCGTCGGCAACCGCCTGCTGCGCGAATATGCGCGGGTGGTCGGCCTCGACCCCGCGTTCTCGGTGCTCGACCGCGGCGACGCGGCGGACCTGATGGATCTCGTGCGCCAGGAGCTGCGCTACTCGGAGAAGGAGAAGCGGTTTCCGCGCAAGGACACCTGCCTCGCGATCTATTCCCATCGAGTCAACAGCGCGCAGCCCCTCGGTCGAACGCTGGACGAGCACTTCCCGTGGTGCGGCGAGTGGGAGAAGGAGCTGAAGACCCTCTATCGCCGCTACACGGAGGTCAAGCAGAGCCAGCACCTGCTCGACTACGACGACCTGCTGCTCTACTGGCACATCCTCGTGCAGGAGCCGCGCGTCGCGCGCGAGCTCGGCGCGCGCTTCGATCACGTGCTGATCGACGAGTATCAGGACACGAACGCGCTGCAGGCCGAGATCGTGCACGCCATGAAGCCGGACGGGGCCGGCGTCTGCGTCGTCGGCGACGATGCACAGTCGATCTATTCCTTTCGCGCTGCAACAGTGGACAACATCCTGAGCTTCCCGCAGCGCTTCGAGCCGCCCGCGGAGATCGTGAAGCTCGAGAAGAACTACCGCTCGATCCAGCCGATTCTCGATGCGGCCAATGCACTGATGCAGGACGCGCAGCGTCAGTATCAGAAGGCGCTGCGCTCGGACCGCGCGTCGCGCCGCAGGCCGGCCTACGTGACCGTGCAGGACGACCGGGACCAGGCGCTGTACGTCGTCGAGCGGGTCCTCGAGGCGCGCGAGCAGGGCGTGGCGCTGCGCCGCCAGGCCGTGCTGATGCGAAGCTCCCACCACAGCGACGCGCTCGAGCTCGAGCTCGTGCGGCGCAACATCCCTTACGTGAAATACGGCGGCCTCAAGTTCCTGGAGGCGGCGCACGTCAGGGACGTGCTCGCCGTGCTGCGCTGGGCCGACAACCCGCGCAATCGCGTCGCGGGCTTCCGCACGCTTCAGCTTCTGCCGGGCATCGGACCCGCCACGGCCGATCGATGCCTGAAGGTGTTCGAGTCGAGCGGCTGGTCGTGGCCGGTGCTGCGCGAATACCGGATGCCCGCGGGTGCGGCCGAGGAGTGGCACGCGCTGACGGCATTGCTCACCGCGCTGACGAATGCCACCGACTGGGCAGGCCAGCTCGGCCTCGTGCGCAGGTGGTACGAGCCGCATCTCGAGCGCATCTACGACGCGGCGGGCGTGCGCGCCGCGGACATCGAGCAGCTGGAGCGCCTGTCCGTGCAGTACGCGACGCGCGAGCGCTTCATCACGGAGCTGACGCTCGACCCGCCGCAGGTCACGGGCGATCTCGCGGGAGACCCGCTTCTCGACGAGGATTATCTGATTCTGTCGACGGTCCACTCCGCGAAGGGCCAGGAGTGGGACGCGGTGTACGTGCTGAACGTCGCTGACGGGAATTTCCCGAACGAGCATGCGGCCGGCAAGCCCGGCCTGATCGAGGAGGAGCGCAGGCTGCTGTACGTCGCGATGACGCGCGCGAAGCAGGACCTGCACCTGATCGCGCCGCTCAGGTACTACATCACTCAGCAGAGCCGCACGGGCGACAAGCACGTATACGGTGCTCGCAGCCGCTTCATGACCGCCGCGCTGCTCGAGCGGTTCGAGCAGAAGGCGTGGCCGCCGTCGGCCGCGGCCGCGGTGCGCGCGCTCGAGACCAAGGCGAACGTGCGCGTGGACGCGGCCGGGGCGTTACGCGCGATGTGGGATTAGGACGATGTTGCTGATCAGCATCGGTCGTACGGCCCTGCCGCGGCCGGAAGCGCACGGCAACGCGATTCGCGCGGCGGTCGCGGCGGGTGTCCGCCATCGCGACGAGCTGAATGCAGCGGCGCGACGCTGATCCGCGCGGTCCGGCCAAGAGCTTAGCGGCTCCGAACCGCGGCGCGGCGGGCGGCCCCGCGCGCGGCCGGGCCTGTTCGAGCCGTGTCCC
>JAFGNC010000178.1 GCA_016927175.1 Gammaproteobacteria bacterium
GGCCCTGCAGCTGAAGGATCCGTCGTTCGCGGACCGCGTGGAGCAGGTCCTGCGCAGCGCCGCTCTGCCGCCTCACCGGCTCGTGCTCGAGGTCACCGAATCGACCGCGATCGAGCAGCAGAAGTCGATCACCGAATGCCTCGGCGCGCTCAGGGAAATCGGCGTGACACTGGCCGTCGACGACTTCGGTACGGGCTACGCGAACCTGCGCAACCTGACACGCTACGCCTTCGCGAAGCTGAAGATGGACCGCTCACTGCTGCCGGAGCCGCACGACGATCGCGGCAAGCGGCTCTATGCGCACATCGTCGGCATGGCGCAGGAGATCGGGCTGGACGTCGTCGCCGAAGGCGTCGAGACGGCCGCCGAGCTCGCGTTCGTGCGCGCGGTCGGCTGCTCCATCGTCCAGGGCAACTTCTACAGCGCGCCGATCAGCCCTGACAGGCTGCGGGAGGTTACGTTCGACGGCAGTCCGGCACCCTCCGATGCCCGCCGTGACGACGGCTGCTGACCCGCGACGACGGCTTCCGTCCCGCGACGACGGCCTCTGACGCGGCCCGCGCTCCCGGCCACGCGCCGTCGCGGCCTGCGGAGCACGCGCGGCGCGGTGGCGGGCGGCGTTACGCGGTCCGGCGCGCGAACGAGTAGTACAGCACCGGAATCACGACCAGCGTCAGCAGCGTCGAGACGAAGATACCGAAGATCAGCGACACGGCGAGTCCGCTGAAGATCGGGTCGTCGAGGATGAAGAAGGCGCCGAGCATGGCCGCCAGCGCGGTCAGCGCGATCGGCTTCGCGCGCACGGCACCGGCGCGGATCACCGCCTCGTCGAACGCGGTGCCGGCGTCGAGCTCGTGGCGGATGAAGTCGACGAGCAGGATCGAGTTCCTGACGATGATGCCGGCGAGCGCGATCATGCCGATCATCGACGTCGCCGTGAACTGCGCGCCGAGCAGCGCGTGGCCCGGCAGCACGCCGATGATCGTCAGCGGTATCGGAGCCATGATGATCAGCGGCACCGCGTACGAGCGGAACTGCGCGACGACGAGCAGGTAGATCAGTATCAGGCCGACCGAGTAGGCGAGGCCCATGTCGCGGAACGTCTCGTACGTGATCTGCCACTCGCCGTCCCATTTGATGCTGTAGTCGTACGGGTTCTCCGGCTGACCGATGAAGTGCTGCGCGATGCCGTCGCCCGCCTCGTCCCAGTCCGCGATCCGGCCGACGACCGAGAACATGCCGTACAGCGGGCTGTCGAGCCGCCCCGCCATGTCGCCCGTCACGTAGACGACCGGCAGCAGGTCCTTGTGGTAGATCGTCGGCTCCCACGACTCCTCGCCGACGTCGACGATCTCGGCCAGCGGCACGAGATTGCCGTCGCGCCCCGCGACGCGCAGCATCAGCAGACTGTCGAGCTCCGCCTTGTCGGCGACCGGCAGCTCGAGCCTGACCGGCACGGGATTGCGCGAGTGCCCGTCGTGCACGTACGCGACGTCCTCGCCGCCGAGCGCCGTGTCGAGCGCGGCGGCGACGCTCGCCTGCCGCACGCCGAGCAGTGCGGCCTTCTGCCTGTCGACGCGGACGACGAGCCGCGCCGCGTCGGCCTCGACGCTCGTGTCGGTGTCGACGATGTCGGGCGTCTTCGTGAACAGCTCGTGCACGGCCGCCGCGAGCCGCTGCTGCCCTTCGTAATCTGGCCCGTAGATCTCGGCGACCAGCGGCGCCTGCACCGGCGGCCCCGGCGGCACTTCCACGACCTTGACCGACGCGCCGTGCCGCTTCGCGATGCCGACCAGCGGAGCGCGCACGGCGCCTGCGATGTCGTGGCTCTTGCGCTCGCGCAGATCCTTGTCGACGAGATTGACCTGCAGGTCGCCGACGTTGGGACCCTCGCGCAGGTAGTACTGCCGCACGAGCCCGTTGAAATTGATCGGTGCGGCCGTGCCGGCGTAGACCTGGAAATCGGTGACCTCCGGGACGGTGCGCACGTACTCGGCCATGTCCGAAAGCACGCGCGCCGTCTGCTCCACCGTCGTGCCTTCCGGCATGTCCACGACGACCTGAAACTCGGACTTGTTGTCGAACGGCAGCATCTTCATGACGACCCATTCGAGGCCGACCATTGCCACGGCCGCGACGATCGCGAGCAGCACGCCCGCGTACAGCCAGCGCCGGTGACGCTTCGCGCGGGGGCCTCGCAGGAACGGTCCGATCGCGGCACTCGACAAGCGGTACATCCGCGACGGCGCCGCCGCGGCACCGCCATCTCCGGCACCGGCGGCCGCGCCGGCCTCGGCATGCGCCCGCTGCTCGTGCCGGCCGAGCAGCTTCAGGCTGGCCCACGGCGTGAAGACCAGCGCGACGATCAGCGACAGCAGCATGCCCGTGCTGGCGTTGATCGGGATCGGGCTCATGTAAGGGCCCATCAGGCCGCTGACGAACGCCATCGGCAGCAGCGCCGCGATGACCGTGAACGTCGCGAGTATCGTCGGCCCGCCGACCTCGTCGACGGCGGGCGGGATCGCCTCGAGCAGGCTCTTGCGGCCGAGCGCCATGTGCCGGTGGATGTTCTCGACGACGACGATGGCGTCGTCGACCAGAATGCCGATCGAGAAGATCAGCGCGAACAGCGACACGCGATTGATCGTGAAGCCCCACGCCCAGGACGCGAACAGCGTCACGGCCAGCGTAATCACGACGGCCGACCCGACGATGACGGCCTCCCGCCAGCCGAGCGCGACGACGACCAGAACGATGACCGACAGCGTCGCGAAAATCAGCTTCTGGATCAGCTGCATCGCCTTGTCGTTCGCGGTCTTGCCGTAGTTGCGCGTGACGCTCGCCTCGACCCCGTCCGGGATGTAGGTGCCGTGGAGGTCCGCGATCCGGGCGATCACGGCGTCGGCGATCGTCGCGGCGTTCTCACCGGGCTTCTTCGCGATCGCGATCGTCACGGCCGGCGCGTCGACGCCGTCCGCGAGGCCGACCTCCCCGGCTGCGGCGCCGCTGCCGAACCAGACATAGCTCTCCGGCTGATCGGCCCCGGCCTCGACGTCGGCGACGTCATCGAGATAGACCGCCTTGCCTTCCCTGACGCCGACGACGAGCTCCGCCACGTCGTCGGCGCTCGCGAGGAAGGTGCCGGCCGTGACGGGCGTCCACGTGTCGCCGGCGACGACGGCGCCCGCGTGCGTGACCACGTTGCTGGCGGTCAGGGCCTGCCGCAGCGCGTCGAGCGACAGGCCGTAGGCCGTCATGCGCTGCGGGTCGAGGCGCACGTGCACGACGCGGTCGGGCCCGCCGACCGTGTAGACGTCCCGCGTGCCGGGCACGCGCTTCAGCTCCGCCTCGATCGAGTGCGCGACGCGCTGCAGCTCGTGCGCGCCGCGCTCGGGATCCTCCGTCCACAGCGTGACCGTGACGATCGGCACGTCGTCGATGCCTTTCGGCTGCACGAGCGGCTGCAGCACCCCGACGCCGGGCGGCAGATAGTCCTGATTCGAGTAGACGGCGTTGTAGAGCCGCACGATCGCCTCGGTCCGGGCCTCACCGACCTCGAACTGCACGGTCAGCACGGCCATGCCCGGCTGCGACACCGAATACGTGTGCTCGATGCCCTCGATCTCCGCCAGCACCTGCTCCATCGGGACGGCGACGACGTTACGGACCTCGCTCGCGCTCGCGCCCGGAAACGGCACGAAGATGTTCGCGAACGTCACGTCGATCTGCGGCTCCTCCTCCCGCGGCGTCACGAGCACGGCGAAGAGACCGAGCAGCAGTCCGGCGAGCGCCAAGAGCGGCGTGATCTTCGAATCCTGAAAGCGCCGCGCCAGCGAGCCGGAGATGCCGAGCCGCGGCTCGCGAGGCGGTCCTCCGCTACCCTGCGGGCTCGGATCAGCGCTCATCGGCGGCGCCGTCCGCGGCGGCCTGCTGCCGCTCCTTGACGTAGATGCCGGCCGCGACCGGATCGAGCGCGACCGACTCGCCCGCGTCGAGCCCCGCCAGCACCTCCACGTCGCCGCCGTAGCGGCGGCCGAGACGCACCTGGCGCAGCGTCACGCCGTCGTCGGCGACGACATAGACGGCCGTGAGCTCGCTGCGGCGGACGACGGCCTCGGCCGGAACCAGCAGCCGCCGAGTCTCGCCGACGACGAAACCCACCTTGACGAACATGCCGGGGAACAGCGTCGCCGCACCGTCCGGCAGATTCACGCGCACGCGAAAAGTGTTCGAGACCGGATCGGCCACCGGAAAGAAGGTCAGGCTTTCGGCCGCGACGCGCTCGTTCCCGTCCACGTACACGGAGGCGCGGCCGATCTCGCGGATCGGGTCGAACATGCTCTGCGGCACGTCGACATTGACGCGCAGCGACTGCAGCGACAGCCCGCTCATCAGCGGCTGCCCCGGCGACACGAGCTCGCCGACCTCGACGTGGCGCGCCGATACGATGCCGGCATAAGGCGCCCGGACCTCGGTGTACTCGAGCTGCTCCTCGGCGGCCGCGACCCCGGAGCGCGCGGCCGCGAGCCGGGCCTCTGCCGCGTCGCGATTCGCCTGCGCCTGCTCGAAGCGGGCCCGCGAGACCGTCTCGTTCCGATACATGTTCGCGACCCGCTCGTACTCCTGCCGAGCTTCCTCGAAACGCGCCTCGGCCTCTTCCAGCGCGGCCTGCGCCTGCCGCAGAGAGGCCTGCTGCTCGACGGCCGTGAAGCGCATGATCGTCGCGCCGGCCTCGACGTAATCGTTGACGTCGTACAGGATCTCGGCGACCCGACCCGACGTCTGCGCCGATACGGTCGCGCGGTTCACGGCTTCGACCGTGCCGTCCCACACGCGCTCGCGCGGCGCGACCTCGAGCGCGGCCTCCGCCGTCGGGAACGGCACCTCGGTCGCCGCCCCCGCCGACGACGCCGCAAGGAGCAGCATTGCGGCGGCGGACGCGGCGCGGCCGATCGGTCGGAACGCGCCGCGGCTGTTGATTCGGCTCATGGTTTCACCTCGCTCGGCGGGCGCTCCTCCGCGCCCTTCGTCTTCAGAGTAAGCCGACCGCGCGCGCGAGCCTGTAGCGCGCGAGCGCGGCGTCGTAACGCGCGTTGTCGTAGTTGCTGAGGCTCTGCAGCCGCAGGGCTTCGGCGTCCAGCACCTCAGTGTTCGTGCCTTCGCCGTTGCGGTAACGGTCCCTTACGACCCGCAGGTTTTCCTCGGCCTGCTCGACGGCGCCCTCGGCCACTTCGACCCGCTGCCGCGTCGCGTCCCGCTCGAGCCAGGCCCGGCGCACGTCGAGCGCGATCAGGCTCTCGAGATCGCGCCGCTCGTCGCGCACGGCTGCGGACCGAAGTGACAGAGCCCGCGAGCGGCTGCGGGAACGGCCGGAGTCGAAGGCGTTCCATTGCACGCCGATACCGAGCGTCCAGTAGTCTTCGCGGCTCAGCACGTCGTTCTCGAGAAACGTGTAGCCGCCCGTCAGCGCGAGCTGGGGTCGCGTCGCCGCCGCAGCCGAGTCGGCGCGCGCCTCGAGCGCGTCGGCGGCGGCCTCGAGACTGCGCAGCTCCTCGCGCTGCTCGACGGCCAGCGCGGTCAGCCCGTCGAGGCTGGACGTCTCGAGCCGCTCGTCGACGTCCGGCAGCGCAGGCTCGAGGCCGACCGGCTCCGTCAGCCGTCGCCCGAGCGCACGGTTGTAAGCAGCCCGCGCGGCGTCGAGCCCGTTGCGCGCCTGCAGCAGGCGCTGCTCGGCATCGGCCAGCGATACCGCCGCGGCCAGGAAGTCGTTGCGCGGCACGCTGCCGCCGCGATACATGTCCTCGACCTCGCGAAGGTGCGCGGCGAGGCTCGAGACGTTCCCTTCCGCGACCGCGGCGGCGCTGCCGGCGCGCAGCACGTCGATGTACCTTGCGGCGACGTCGAGCCTGACCTGGCGCGTCAGCGCCGCGGCCCGATGCGTCTCGGCCGTGACGTCCGCGGCGGCCGCGCCGATCGCGTGCCGGGTCGCGCCGGACGTGTACAGCGGCAGCGTCATGCGCGCGTCCGCCATCAGCACCGAAGAGCCGGCGAAAAGGGGCAGCGTGACGGGCAGCCCGGCGCCTGCGAAGTCGAAGGCCGGCGTGTCGTCGAAGCCGAGGGCGTTCGCGCTCGCCGCCAGCGCCGGCCGCCGGTCCGCGCGCGCGGCATCGAAATCGGCCTCGGCCGCCTCGACACGCTTTCCGGCGGCCACGAGGCTCAGGTCCCGCTCGACGGCGATGCGCCATGCCTCCTCGAGCGTCTCGGCCCTGCTGCCCGCGAAGGGCCAGAGCAGCGCGGAACCGACGACCGCCGACACTACGGCCAGCCGGGAGGGCCCGCGGCTCGACGCCGCTCCGGTCGAAAGGCGGGCCCTCATGTCGCCTTCAGCTTCTCGATGCCGAGCGCCTTCAGCACGTAGCGCTCGTAGATCGTCTCCGCGGCGCCCTGGCGGACTTTCCGCAGGAAGTACTTCTCGAAGGCGATCTTGCCGAGGTGGACCCATTTGCCCTTCTTCGCCCACGTGACGTTGCGAGGCGGCATCTGCGGCAGCGCAACGAAGGCGATACCCGTGTCGCCCATGTCCGCGAGGCAAATCGCGTTCCACGTCGCGGTCGCCGTCGGCTCGCGGCCTTCGAGCTCGGCCGCGATGTTGTGCGCGATCGCGGACACCATGGACTCGATCATGTAGCCGGTCTTCGGCGCGCCGGTCGGCACCGGCGTCGCCTCGACCGGAGGCAGCGCGACGCCGACGCCGGCCGCGTAGACGTTCGGATAGGCCGGGTTGCGCTGATGCTCGTCTATCACCACGAATCCGCGCGGGTTCACGAGCCCCTCCGCGCCGCGCACGGCTGCGACGCCGCGAAACGCCGGCAGCAGCATCGCGAAGCGATAGTCGATTTTCAGCGACTCGACCGCCTGGCCATGGGTATCGTGCGTCGTGATCGCGATCTGCTCGGCCTCGACCGAATCGACTTTGGCGTTCGTGATCCACTTGATGTGCCGCTGCCTGAACTCCGACTCCATCAGGCCCTGCGAGTCGCCGACGCCGCCGAGCCCCATGTGGCCGACGTAGGGCTCGCTCGTCACGAAAGTCATCGGCACCTTGTCGCGAATGCGCCGCTTGCGCAGATCCGCGTCGAGGATCATCGCGAACTCGTAGGCCGGGCCGAAGCAGCTCGCGCCCTGCGCGGCGCCGATCACGACCGGTCCCGGCGTCTCGACGAAGCGCTGGTACGCCTCCCAAGCATGCTGCGCGTGCTCCAGCGTGCAGATCGACACGGTACGGCCGGCGTCGGGCCCGAACCCCGGGATCTCGTCGAACGCCAGATCCGGGCCGGTGGCGAGCACGACGAAGTCGTACGGGAGGACGCTTCCGTCGCCGAGCGTCAGGGCGCTCGCGGCCGGGTCGACCTTCGCGACGGGCTGGGCTACGAAATCGATGTTCTTGCGCTCGAGCTGCCTGTCGAGCGGCGCGGTCACCTGCTCCTCCTTGCGCCACCCGACCGCAACCCACGGATTCGAAGGCACGAAGCGGAACGACGGGACCGGGTTGACCAGCGTGATCCGGTGCTCGGCCGGCAGCGTTTCCCTCAGCTCGAATGCGGCGGACGTTCCGGCGATGCCGGCTCCGACTACGACTACGTGACTCATGGGGACACCTCCTTAGCGGGTGTGCGGGCTTAGCGTGTGCGAACCGATGACGCCCGTCGCCGACCATCCGCGATCCCGCGCGGCGGCGCCGCCTTCTTCGGTCAGCGAGGGGCCGCGGCGATCTCGGCCTCCCTTCTCAGTCCGAGCCGGCGCATGACGCTCGCCGCCGGGCAGAAGCCCGTGAACGCCTGCTGGAACAGATTGACGCCGACGAAAACCGTCAGCCATACGAATCCGGGGTGCAGCCAGTAAGTCAGCGCCACGGACAACAGAACCATGAAGCCCGCGAAGGCCGAGACGCCGCGTTCGACGGAGAACTCGCGCTTTCCCGGAGCGGGCGCCGCAACTGCCGTGTTCATGTCCGGTCTCCTCTGCAAACGGAAAAAGCCTGTGCCAACGAAGAAAGCCTGGTCGCCAATACTCGAGCTATTTTATGCGCATCGAATAATTTATCAATATCTAATTTATCTATTTCTGATTCCTAAATTACATTTCCATGATAAGCTTGCCATACGGATATACCAGTCGCACATATACCTATGCCGAACGAACCCACGCCCCTCGCGAGCCCTCTCTCCGGCACAGAGCTCGCCCGGCTGCGCAAGCGTGCCGGTGAGGCCAGCGCCCTGCTGAAGGCTCTGTCGAACGAGAACCGCCTGCTGATCCTGTGCACCCTGGCCGGGGGCGAGCTGTCCGTGGGCGAGCTGAACGAGCGCATCGGCATGAGTCAGTCCGGGCTGTCCCAGCAGCTCGCGCTGCTGCGCCGGGAAGGTCTCGTCACGACCAGACGCCAGTCGCAGACGATCTACTACTCCCTCGCGCCGAGCAACGCGCTGCACGTCATCGGGCTGCTGCGCGAGCTGTACTGCGGGACCAGAAAGCGCTGACGGAGGGAAGCGCCGCCGACGTCGCAGACCAACCGTCGCGCCGGAGCGCGATAGCAGCGACAATAGCCATCGTACCCGTTCCAATCGTTCAGCGGAGACGAGATGACCGAATATGTCGCAGTCGGCGGACTCAAAGTCGCCAAGCCCCTTCACGACCTCGTTCGCGACGAGATCGCCCCCGGCACCGGCATCGAGCCCGCGGCCGTATGGACGCTGCTCGAGGAGGTCGTCCGCGACCTCGGGCCGCGCAACCGGCAGCTGCTCGAGACGCGCGACGCGCTGCAGGCGAAGATCGACGCATGGCTGAAGGAGCGGCGGGGCCGGCCGTTCGACGTCGCCGCGTCGCGGCAGTTCCTGCAAGAGATAGGTTATCTCGTGCCGGAGGGTCCGGCCTTCGAGGTCGCGACCGCCGGCATCGATCCGGAGATCGCCGAGGTCGCGGGGCCCCAGCTCGTGGTCCCGGTCGACAAGGCCCGCTATGCCCTGAATGCCGCCAATGCGCGCTGGGGCAGCCTGTACGACGCGCTGTACGGCACCGACGTGCTGCCCGAGCCGCCCGGAGCCGAGAAAGGCCGCGAGTACAACCCGAAGCGCGGCGAGCTGGTCATCGCCCGCGCCAACGAGATCCTCGACGAGATCGCGCCGCTCGACGGCGCATCCTGGGCCGACGTCGTGCGGATAGACCTCGAGGGCAACGCGCTGCACCTGCGGCTGAAGCATGGCGACGCGCAGCTCGAGGATCCGGAGGCCTTCGCCGGCTACCGCCGCAGCAACGACGGCGGCCTCGCCGGCGTGCTGCTCCGCCGGCACGGCCTGCACGTCGACGTCGAGATCGACCCGAGCCACCCGATCGGCCGGCAGCACCCGGCCGGGGTCAAGGACATCGTGCTCGAGAGCGCCGTGTCGACGATCATGGACTGCGAGGATTCGGTCGCGGCCGTCGACGCCGAGGACAAAGCCGTCGTCTACGGCAACTGGTGCGGCATCATGAAGGGCACGTTGACCACAGCCTTCCATAAGCTCGGCCGACGCGTCGAGCGCGGCCTGAATCCGGACCGCGAGTACACGGCCCCGGACGGCGCCTCGCTCGTGCTGCCGGGGCGCAGCCTGCTGCTGATCCGGCACGTCGGGGCGCACATGCTGACCGACGCCGTCAGGACCGCCGACGGCGAGCCGATCTACGAAACCTTCCTCGACTGCGTCGTCACGTCGCTGGCCGCGATGCACGACCTGAAGAGCACGGGCGCGCTCCGCAACTCGCGGGCCGGGAGCCTGTACATCGTCAAGCCGAAGCAGCACGGCCCGGACGAGGTCGCGCTGTCGGTAGAGCTGTTCGCGCGGGTCGAGAAAGCGTACGGCCTGCCGGCGAACACGCTGAAGATCGGCATCATGGACGAGGAGCGGCGCACGACCTTGAACCTGAAGGAGTGCATCCGCGCCGCGCGCGAGCGGGTCATCTTCATCAACACCGGCTTCCTCGACCGGACGGGCGACGAGATCCACACGCACATGGAAGCAGGCGCGATGGTGCCGAAACCGGAGATCAAGAACGCGCCGTGGATCCTCGCGTATGAGAACTGGAACGTCGACGTCGGCCTCGAGACGCATCTGCCGGGCCACGCGCAGATCGGCAAGGGCATGTGGGCCATGCCCGACGAGATGAAGGCCATGCTCGAGACGAAGCAGGGCCACCCGCAGGCCGGCGCGAGCTGCGCTTGGGTGCCGTCGCCGACGGCCGCGACGCTGCACGCGATCCATTACCACCGCGTGGACGTCAAGGCGCGCCAGCAGGCGCTCGCCGCGCGCGAGCGGGCGAGCCTCGACGACCTGCTGACGCCGCCGCTGCTCGGCGACCGTAAGCTCGGCCCGGACGAGATTCAGCGCGAGCTCGACAACAACGCCCAGGGCATCCTCGGCTACGTCGTGCGCTGGGTCGAGCAGGGCGTCGGCTGCTCGAAGGTGCCGGACATCAACGACGTCGGCCTGATGGAGGACCGCGCGACGCTGCGCATCTCGTCACAGCACATCGCGAACTGGCTGCACCACGGGCTCGTCGACGAAGCGCAGGTACGGGAGACGATGGCGCGAATGGCCGGCGTCGTGGACCGGCAGAACGCGGGCGATCCGGTCTACCGCCCGATGGCCCCGAACCTCGAGGCCAGCGTCGCGTACCAGGCGGCGCTCGATCTCGTGTTTGAGGGCCGGCACCAGCCGAACGGTTACACGGAGCACGTGCTGACGCGGCGGCGGCAGGAGTTCAAGGCCAAGAGCTGACCGAGCGACGAAGATGAAAGGGGGTCGAGGCCGTCACGAAAAGGGGTCAGGGCCCTTTTTCCGGAGGGCGCGGCGAATTTACGAGTAGGTGGCGAAAAAGGGCCCTGACCCCTTTTCACGTGGAAAAGGGCCCTGACCCCTTTTTCAGAATAGGATCCCTGACCTGACCCCACGGCCCCCTTTTCCACGACCCTCAACGCAGCCCCAGATACCGGCTGCGGTGCACGTCGAGCAGATTCGGCTCCCATCCGGTGACACGGGGCGATACGAGGCTCCGCGACGCATGGTGGTAGACGGGGATCAGGCCGTTCAGCTCGAGCGCGATCGCCTCGGCGTCGGCCAGATGGGCCGCGCGCTCGTCGACGTCGGCCGTGCGGGCCGCCAGCCGTGTGGCGCGATCGTAGGCCGCATCGCTGAACGCGCCGAAGTTGTTCGCTCCGGTCCGTGACTCGAGCAACAGCGTGAACGTCTGCGGGTCGTCGTAGACGGCGAGCCACGTCGCGAGCCCGAGGTCGAAGTCGCCTTCCTGCAGTCTCGAGTAGTGAATCGCCGTCTCGGCCGTGACCAGCTCCGCTTCGACCCACATGCTCTTCCACATGGCCTGCGCGGCGACGGCGACGCGCCGCTCGTTCTCCGACACGGGATACCGCAGCTCCACAACCAGCGGGTCGTCCGGCCCGTACCCCGCGTCGCGCATCAGCTCGCGCGCACGCTCGAGCCGCGCAGCGGGCGCGCTGTCCGCCCACGCGTAGCGCACCGGCTCCCCATAGTTGCCGGTGCCGGCCGGCACGAGACTCAGCGCGGGCCGCTCGCCGCTGCCGAGCAGCTCCCCCGCGATCACGTCGCGCCGCAACGCGAGCGACAGGGCATCCCGCACGCGCTCGTCCGCCAGCGCCGGGCGGCGATGATTGACGGCGATGAAGGTCAGCCCGAGATAGGGCTCCGTCCGCACGACCTCGGCGCCGACCTCCTCGCGCAGCCAGTCGGCGCGGCCGCTCGGAAAGTCGCGAACGATGTCCATCTCGCCGGCGCGGAACCGCTGCACCGCCGCCGTACGGTCCTCCTGCACGTGGTAGACGACGCCGGCCAGGCGGACCGAGTCGGCCGCATGGAAGCGCGGATTGAAGCGCAGCGCGACGTATGCGTTCGGCACGCGCTCCTCGAGCACGAACGGGCCGTTGACCACGATGTGCTCCGGCGACGTCCACTCCCTGCCCCACTGCTCGACTGCCCGGCGCGGCACCGGCATCGCCGCGAAGTGCATCAGCAGCCCGGTGAAATAAGCCGTCGGCCGGGTCAGCCTGATCTCGAGCGTGCGCTCGTCGAGCGCCCGGACGCCGACGTCCGCGGCGCTGCCGTCGCCGAGCGTATACGCTTCCGCGCCCTCGATCATGAAGAAGAAGTCCGCATAGGGGGCGGCCGTCTCAGGCGCCAGCATGCGTTTGAAGGAGTATTCGAAGTCCGCGGCGGTGACCGGCGTCCCGTCCGACCACTCGTGCTCGCGCAGCGTGAAGCGGTAACGCAGGCCGTCGTCCGATACGGTCCAGCTCTCGGCGGCGCCCGGCTGGACGGAGCCGTCCGGCCCCTCGGTCGTCAGTCCCACCAGCATGTCGCCGACGATCCGGTTCTCCCACACACCCGTGATCTTGTGCGGGTCGAGCGACGCAGGGCTGCCGGGGTTCGCGACGTTCAGCACGGCGTCCGGATCGGGGGCAGCGCGTACAGCCGTTGCGCCCGCCGCCGCGACGGCGATCGACGCCGCCAGGACCCGCGCGAGCCGGCGCCGAGCGCGCCCCGGCCTACTCGTCGCGGACATCTCTCGGCTGCTCCTCTTCCGCGAGATCGAGCGGCTGGTGCGTGAAGCCCTTCAGCGGCGACAGATCCTCCGCGTCCCGCGTGATCTTGACGCCGCTCTGCACGTACAGCGTCACGAGCCGGGCGACCGACTCGAGCGCGTGCTCGTGGATGCGCTCGTATCCGTGACTCGCGTCGATGCCGAAAGTAATCAGCGCGGTACGGATATCGTTGCCGGCTTCGATCGCCGACGCGCTGTCGCAGCGGTAGTGGCGGAACACGTCGCGCTGGTACTCGATGCCGTGCTCATCGCACAAGTCCGCGAGCTTGTGCGTCAGGTGGTAATCGAACGGGCCGCTGGAATCGGCCATCGCGATCGTGACGCCGAACTCGGCGCTGTTCTGCCCCGGCGCGCTCGTCCCGTTGTCGATCGACACGAGCGACGCGACGTCCCCGTGCAGCACGGCCGAGGCGCCCACTCCGACTTCCTCCGAGATCGAGAACAGGAAATAGGTGTCGACCGGCAGCGTCACATCCGATTCCCTGATCGCTTTGATCGCCGCAAGCATCAGCGCGACGCCCGCCTTGTCGTCGAGATGCCGTGACGTGATGAAGCCGTTCTCGAGGAACTCCGGCTGCGGATCCACGGCGACGTGATCGCCGATCGCTATCCCGTGCTGCTCGAGCGTCTGGCCGTTGCGCGTATCGACGTCGACGCGCAGCTCGACGTTGTCCCAGCTGACCGGCTGGGTGTCGATCTCGCTGCCGAAAGTGTGGCCGGATGCCTTCAGAGGCAGAATCGTGCCGCGGTGGCGGCCGCCCCGCGACAGCACCGAGCAGCGGGCTCCCTCCGCGAAGCGGCTCGACCAGTGGCCCACGGGCACGAGCGCGAGCCGGCCGTTGCTCTTGATCGCCTTGACCTGCGCCCCGATCGTGTCGATGTGCGCGATGATCGCGCGCGCCGGTTGCGCCGCCTCGCCGCGCAGCCATGCGCGGATCGCGCCCCGCCGCGTCAGCTCGAACGGCACGTCGAGCTCGGTCAGCAGCGCGCTGCAGAGCCGGACGGCTTCGTCCGTGTAGCCCGTCGGGCTCGGTATCGACAGCAGCTTCTCGAGCGTCGCGCGCAGGTAGCGCAGGTCTATCTGCAGGCTTTCGATCCGCTCCCCGCCGCGCTGCGATCGCGCCTGATCGCCTCGCGCCCGCCCTTCCCGCAATTCGTTCGCGCTCATGCCGCTGCGCTGCTCGCCGTTTCCGGGAACAGCAGGTCCACGAAGCGGGCCGCCGTCGGCCGCGGCTCGTGGTTCGCGAGCCCCGGCCGCTCGTTCGCCTCGATGAAGACGTAGCGCTCCTTCGATGCGTCGTCGACGATGAAATCGAGGCCGACGACCGGAATGTCGAGCGTCTGCGCGATCTTCCTCGAGACCGCCGCGAGCGTCGGGTGCAGCTGATCCGTCACGTCGTGCAGCGTACCGCCCGTGTGCAGGTTGGCAGTCTCGCGCACGCGCAGCTCCGTCCCCTCCGGCACGACGTCGTCGAGCCCGAGGCCCTGCTTCGACACGCATCGCGCCGTCTCGGCGTCGACCGGGATCGAGCTCTCCCCGCCCGTCGCGGCGGAACGCCTTCGGCTCTGTTTCTCGATCAGCTCGCGCACGGAATGACGGCCGTTGCCGACGACCGCCGCCGGTTTGCGCAGCGCCGCCGCGACGACCTCGAAGTCGATCAGCACGACTCGCAGGTCGCTGCCGGTCGCGTACTCCTCGATCACGACGTCCTCGCACAGCGCTTTCGCCCGCTGCACGGCCTCCTCGAGATCCTCGGCGTCGTCGATGTCGACGCTGACGCCCCGCCCCTGCTCGCCGCGCGCCGGCTTGACGACGACGGCCCCGTGCCTCTCGAGAAACGCCTCGTTCTCGGCGCGCTCGCCGGCGCGCATCTGGGCCGGCAGGCTCACGCCGACGCTGCGCAGCGCGCGGTGAGTGACGATCTTGTTGTCGCAGCGGCTCATCGCGACGGCGGACGTCAGCTCGCTCAGGGATTCGCGGCACAGCACGCGGCGCCCTGCGTTCTGCAGCGCGAAGTAGCCGTGCTCGGCATCGACGACGTCGACCGCGATCCCGCGGCGCTGCGCCTCGTCGACGATGATCTTCGCGTACGGATTCAGGTCCGTGTCGGGCTGCTGGCCGAGGTACAGGTCGCGGTTGATCGCGTTGCGGCGTTTGACGCAAAACGCCGGCACGCGTTTGAAGCCGAGATCCTCGTACAGGCGGATCACGCCGACGTTGTCGTGCATGACCGAAAGGTCCATGAAAGCTCTGCCGCGTGCCGCGAAATGATCGGCGATGTGCGCGGCCAGCGCGCGGCCGATTCCCGGCTGCGGGGCCTGCGGATCGACGGCCAGGCACCACATGCTGGAGCCGTTCTCCGGGTCGCCGAAAGCTTCCGCATGATCGACGCCCATGACCGTGCCGAGCGCCCTGCCCGTGCCCGTCTCCTCCGCGACGAAGAACTGCAGCGATCTGGAGCTGCGGTTGCTCCAGATGAACTCCGGGGACGGCGAGACCATGCGGCAGCTCGCGAGCACGCGGTGAATCTCGTCCGCGTCCGCGCGCTTCTGGATCCGCCGCACGGAGAAACCGACAGGCCGCACGCGCCCCGGCAGATACTGCCCGAGCGACAGCCGGTAAGTATGCGACGGGTCCAGAAACAGCTCCTGCGGCGCCATGGCCAGCACGACGTGCGGGTCGCGCAGGTAAAGCGCGAGATTGCGCCGCCCCTCCTTCTCGTCCTTGATCGCAGCAACCAGATCCTCGTTGCTCTTGAACGTGTGCGCGAAGATCAGCTTGCCCCAGCCGCAGTCGACACTGGCGGCGTCGGGCAGAGGCTCACCGTTGAAATGCAGCTCCTCGCTGCGCCACGGCTCGATGGAAACACTGTTCATGCGTCCGATGCGGTGTTTGCCGGTCGTGCTCGTCATTTGAGTCACCTCAGATTCCGTGAGTCTGCAACCAACTCTCCAGCGCGGCGACCTGCCACAGCTTGGAGCCGCGCAGCGGTGTCAGATGCATCGCCGGCTCGTCCAGCAGCCGGTCGACATATGCGCGGCGAAAAAGCCCTCTTTCTCTCGCCTTGCGGCTGTTCAGCGCGTCCTTGACGAACTCGAGGCTGCGGCCGCCGATGTATTTCAGCTCCGGGACCGGGAAGTAGCCTTTCTTGCGGTCGATGACCTCGTGCGGCAGGATCGCCCGCGCGGCCTCCTTCAGCACGAACTTGCCGTTGCCGGCCACCTTCAGCTCTGGCGGGATCGCCGCGGCGACCTCGACCAGCTCGTGATCGAGGAACGGCACGCGTGCCTCGAGACCGAAAGCCATCGTCATGTTGTCCACCCGCTTGACCGGATCGTCGACCAGCATCACGGTCGTGTCGAGGTGCAGAGCCTTGTCGATCGGCTTCGTCGCGTTCGCGGTTTCGAAGTGCCGGGTCACGAAATCGAGGCTGTGGTTGCCGTCGAGGACGCCGGGCTCGAGCACCTCGGCCATCTCCTCGTGGTCGCGGTCGAAAAAGCTCTGCGAGTAGTCCCGGACTGGATCGTCGCTGTTCAGCAGCGGCGGGTACCAGAAATACCCGCCGAAAATCTCGTCCGCACCCTGCCCGCTCTGCACGACCTTTACGTGCCGCGCGACCTCGCGGCTCAGCAGATAGAACGCGATGTTGTCGTGGCTCGTCATCGGCTCGGACATGGCCTTCAAGCAGGCGGGCAGATGGTCCACGAGCCCGGTCGAGCTGACCGTGATCTTGTGGTGCGTCGTGCCGAACGTCTTCGCGATCAGGTCCGAGTACTCGAATTCGTTGCCCTCCTCGTCGCCGGCCGCCTCGAAGCCGATCGTAAAGGTCTCGAGCCGCTGCACGCCCTGCTGAGCGAGCAGGCTCACGACCAGGCTCGAGTCGACCCCGCCCGACAGCAGAACGCCGACCGGCACGTCGGCGATCATGCGCCGCTGGACCGACTGGCCGAGCATCTCGAGCACCTGTTCCTTCAGCGCGCCGAAATCCGCTTTCGCCTTGCCGTTGCGCTTGAACGCCGGGCTCCAGTAGCGCTCCGCGCGCCGCCTGCCGTCGGGCTCGACCGTCATGCGAGTCGCGGGCGGCAGCTTCCTGATGCCGCGCAGGATCGTCCTCGGCGCCGGCACGACCGAATGAAAGGTCATGTAGTGATGCAGAGCGACGGGATCGACCTGCTCCTCGCGCTCGTGCCCGTTCAGCAGCGCGGGCAGCGACGAGGCGAAGCGGAGCTCCGTCGGCGATTCGCGATAGTAGAGCGGCTTGATGCCGAGCCGGTCGCGCGCGATGAAGACGCGGCCGCTCCGCCGGTCGAGAACCGCGAACGCGAACATGCCGTTGAAGCGCTCGACACATTGCTCGCCCCACTCGGCATACGCCTTCAGGATGACCTCGGTGTCGCTCGCGGTCCGGAACTTGTGACCGAAATCCTGCAGCTCGAGCTTCAGCTGCTGGTAGTTGTAGATGCAGCCGTTGAACACGACGACGAGCCCGAGCTCCTCGTCCACCATCGGCTGCGACCCCCGCGGCGACAGATCGATGATCTTGAGCCGCCGGTGACCGAGCGCGACCCGGCCGTTCTCGTAGAAGCCGTCCGCGTCGGGTCCCCGCGCGATCTGGCTGTCGGTCATTCGCCTGACGGCGTCGACGTCCGCCCGGCGGCCGTCGAATCGAATCTCACCTGCTATTCCACACATCGTTCAACCTTCTTCCATCGACTTGCGACGCGACGTTCCTTCGCGCGTATTTCCGGCGCTCGACGTCTCGCGGTGCATCGGCCTCGCGGCCGCGCGCCGGCCGCGCCCGATCGGGCGCGGGCCGACGGCTTCGCCGCTCGCGAGCAGCGGCGCGGCGTCGATGTCCTCGGCGGACATCATCGTGACGAGCGTCTTCAGCGTCCGGCAGATTCCGGCTTGCCGCCGCTCCGGCAGCGCCCGCAGCTTGAACAGGAAGTCGTCCTGCAGCGGAGACGGCGCCTGCTCGACCAGCTTCCGCCCCGCCGGCGTCAGCCGCACCAGCACGGTTCGCTTGTCCTCCGCGCGCCGCTCGCGCGTGACCAGTCCGCGGCCTTCGAGACGGTCCAGAATTCCCGTGACGGTAGCGGGGCTGAGGCTCATGCCCTTCGCCAGCTCACCGGACAGAAGCTCCCCGCGAGCATCGAGCTGTTTCAGGCAAAGGAGCTGCGGCCCGCTCAGGCCGTGCTCGGCCATCAGCTTGCGGCTGTACAGATCGACGGCGCGGATGATGCGCCGCAGGGACCTGAGGATCTCCTCCTCGTACTCCGAGCTGTGAATGTCCGGGATGGCCGCCTCGACGTCGCTTCGCATACCAATCCTTCGTGTACGAATGATTCGTATACTAATGGAATGGCCGGGCCGTGTCCAACGGCCCTCTCGATCCGGGCGGACAGGCCGCGTGTGACGCGGTTCACGTCATGCGGACCGAAAGGGGGTCGGAACGGCATGCAATTGTGGTGCCACGCGCAAAGCGCCCCGCGCGCCTTGTCTCCCTTTCGGTACGGGTTTGTACGAATGGACCGGTCTAGTAGATTCCCTCCTGCGCAGTGAGTACCAGCGCCGACTGCGCAGTTGCTGAAAAGGGCAAATCCGCCGTGAGGCGGAGACGCAAAGCCACCGATCTGCGGGACGACCGGAGATAGCGGGGTTACCAGCAGTGAGTCGACCGCGCCGCCAGTCGAGGGCGGAGCGTAACACGCATCAGTTGATTTCCCCGGCGCCTCCAACAGGGATCGTTCCCCCGGATCGACGGTTTCGCGTCCGGCGCGTTAACCGCACGACAATGGGGAACATAAAGAATGGGGATCCGCGTAGGGACACGATTCGCGTCTGTTTTCGGATTAACCTTGCTGCTGACCGCCTGTGGAGGCGGTGACGACGGAGGAGCGGCGCCTGCGGCATCGGAGCAGCCATCGAGCGGAGGGGAACAGTCGTCGGGCGGCGGCCTGCCGAGCGGCGGATCGGGGCAGGACGGCGGCGACACGCCGAGCGCCAAGAACACGCCTCCGACGATCGACGGCGCGCCGCCGCCCGTCGTGCTTCACGACGATACCTACAGCTTTCAGCCGCAAGCGCAGGATGCGGACGGCGACGTACTCTCCTTCAGCGTGGCCAACGCCCCGCCCTGGGCGCAGTTCGAGCCCGCCACCGGCCGCCTCGAGGGCACGCCCGCGGCCGGCGACGTCGGCACATACGAAAACATCGTCATCAGCGTCACGGACGGCGCCGCCGATGCCTCGCTGAATGCGTTCTCGATCACCGTCAGCGCGACGGCCGAAGGCTCGATGGAGCTCAGCTGGATGGCGCCGACCGAGAACGAGGACGGGACCCCGCTGACGGACCTGGCCGGGTACAAGGTCTACTGGGGCACGGAGCCGGGCAACTACACCGAATCCGTCACGATCGACAATCCGAGCATCGTCACGTACGTGATCGACAACCTCGTGCCGAACACGTACTACTTCGTCGCGACGGCGGTCAACGCCGCGGGCGAGGAAAGCGAGTACTCCGAGGAGGCGGTCGGCACCGTCTCCTGATGACCGTGACCTGATCTCCCCCATTCGAAGCCGCGGCCGCGTACTCCCTCCGGCGAGGGATGCGCGGTTCGGCTGCGCTTCGACTAATCCGTGGTGCCGCGGCGCTGCACCGGAAGGCGTCCGCGCGAGCGCAGCCGCACCGCGGGCTGCACGGCCGACAGCATGCTCGCGTGCCGCGGTGTGCGCCACGCCGGCTCGGCCGCGGCCTCGCGACCCGGCAGCCTGCGCTCCAGCAGGCCTTCGTCGCAGTCGCTCAACTCGACCCATCTTCGCCGCGCGCCGCGCCCCGGCGCGACGCGCACGCCGCTGCGCGGCACGCCGAGCACTTCCGCCAGCAGGTTTGCGACCGCGGCGTCGACGCGCCCTCTGCCGCCGTTCGCCGCAATGCGGATGCGCAGCGCGCCGTCGGCCCAGCCGAGGACCTCGTCCCCGCAGGCCCGCGGCCTGAAGACGACCTCTATCCGCACCGGAGGATGCGTCCGCACCGACGGCCGCTCGCTGCTTGCGCCGGATGGCTCGTCATCGCGTCAGTTGTCGTCGTCCGTGATCGTGACGGTGGCTCTGAGCAGTTCGCCCTGCTGTCTGCCGCTATCGGACAGCTCGCTCAGATAGAGATAGAACTCTTCGGTGCTTTCCGGCAGCGAATCCGCCGTGATGGGGATGAAGATCGTGCGGCTGCGCTCGCCGCTGCGAAAGGTTTCCACGACGCGGCCGAAATCGGCATAGTCGTCCGACGCCGTGGCGCTGCCGTCCTCGGTCCACCAGGCGACCATCATGGAACCGGCCGCATCGTTGCGCCGTAATTCGATCGGCACGACGCTCTGACCCTCCGTCGCGACGACGGCGCTGCGCCCGAAAGCGAGCCGGGGCCCGCTGCGGCCTGCGCTCGAGCCGACTTCGCGCGGCGCGCCGCCTTCGACAGCGGCGCGTTCGCCGCCTGCCGCGTCACGGTCCGGCCCGCCCGGCGCGGCCGCCGGGCCCCTCGCGCCGTTCGCTCCCGCGGACGATTCCGGATCGGGCTCGGCGCCCGGCTCCACGGGCAGCGAAGCGATTTCCGGGCGCGCGACTGCCTGCTCGGGATCGGCCTCGGCCGCCGCACCGGGGCGGGCCGAAACCGCCGGCGTGTCCGCGCCCGCCACGGAAGGCTCCTGCGCGTCCGGCGCCGCGGCGCCGCCGCCTGCGCCCGCGTTCGAGTCGCCGGCCGTGGGCGCGGGCCGGAGCAGCATCGATGCCATCGTCTCCCAGCCGTCGGGCCCGACCCTGAGCGCGGCAGCGATGACGGCCACCACGGCCGCCATGACCACGGCGGCGACGGCGGTGCGCCGCACGAGCCTGCCGATCAGCCCTGCGCGCGACTGACGTGGCCGGTGCACGGATGCCGCGGCATAGTCGTGCGCGGCCTCATAATCGATGCGCGGATCGATGCGCGGTTCGACCCAATCGTAGCTCGGCGCGTCGTACCGCCGCGCCGCGACACGCCGCGGCGGAGGCATGGGCTCGGGCCGCATCCAGGGATCCGCTTCGGCCTGGCGGCGCTCTTCCGGCCACGGCCGCGGGTCCGCGTAGGCGCGCGACGCGGGCGGCGGGGACTCCCGCCGCGGCGGGTGCTCCGCCCAGGCGGAATCCGGACGGCGCGGCGGCTCCATGCGCGGCGGCTCCATGCGCGGCGGCTCCATCGGCACCGGGGCCTCCGTGCGGGGAGGCTCAGTTCTGAGCTCGGGCTCCGCCCACGAATCGGAAGACGCCGTCGGCGGCGGCTCCCCGAGCGGGATCGGCTCGGCCCGCGGGTCGAGCCCCTGCGGCGGCTCGGCCCTTGGCAGCGGCGCGGCTGCCGCCGGCGGATCCATGCGCGGCGGCGGCTCGGCCCTTGGCAACGGCGCGGCTGCCGCCGGCGGATCCATGCGCGGCGGCGGCTCGGCTCTGACCGAGGGCTCCGTGAACGACGGTTCTGCCCGCGGCACTTCGCGCCGCGGCTCCCGCGGCTCGACCCAGCCCATGCCTTCCAGGAACTCCCGGACCGAAAGACCCGGTGCCTCGTGGGGCGTCAGGGCCTCCCGCAGGGCGCTCCACTGCCGTCGGCCCAGCCCGTCGATTCGCCATGGGTCGGCGGCCTTCTCGCCTCGAGGCAGACCCGCGGCCGGTGGCATCGTCCCGGACAACAGCTCGTACGCGAGCGCGGCAAGCGCGAGCACGTCGTCGCGCGGCTCCACAGAGAACGGTGCGCTGCGGGCGAGGCAGGCCGATGCGAGCAGCAGTTTCACGTCGCCCTGCTCGTTCACGATGATGTTGTCGGCGCGCACGTCGCCGTGTGCGATGCCCCTCGCGTGGGCATGCGACAGCGCTTCGCCGACGCCACGCACGACCCGGACGGCATCTTCCTCCGACAGCGGCTCCGGAGCGAGGCAGTCGAGGACGTTGCGCAGCGACTCCCCGTCGACCCACTCCATGACGACGAAGTGCACGTCGCCGTGGCGGTCGAGGTCGTACAGCTCGACCACGTTCGGATGCGACAACGACTGGACCGTCGAGAACTCCCGCTTGAAAGCGTCGAGCTGCCGGCTGTTGCCGACGATCTCGCCCGGCATGACCAGAATCTCGACGTAACGCCGCATGCCGTCGTCGCGGGACCACTGCCGGTCGAGCGCGCGGAAAACCCGGCCGAGACGGCCGTGCTCGAGCTGCTCCTCGAGGACGAACCTGTCGCGCAGGACCGTGCCTTCGCCGGTCGAGCGGTCGGCGGACTGCGCGTCGGAGAGTGCCGTGCTATCGGTCGGCATGCATGGGCCTCGATTTGTGGCCGTCAGCTCGACAAGGCGTCCGAATAGGCCGCGGGCTGCCCGGCCGCATCGGGCGCGCCCGCGTCGCGCTCGCGCCGGCTGCTGCGGGCGTCGATGATGTCCGCCACCTTATAGTCCTTCAGGTCCTTCGCGTGCGAGAAGATGATCAGCTCGCCGAGCAGCCCCAGCGCAAACAGCTGAACGCCGAGCACCAGAAGCAGGCAGGACAACAGCAGCGCCGGCCGGTCCGCGAGCGCCTGATCGAAGAACAGCCGCTGAACCAGCAGAATGGCGACGACGACCGCGCCGACGCCGAAAGTCGCGCTGCCGAGCATGCCGAAAAAGCGCAGCGGCTTCTTAGTGAAACGGACCAGGAAGAACACCGTGAAGATGTCGAGCACGCGGTGCAGATACTCCCTGAGCCTGTAGCGGCCGCGGAACTCGTCCCGCGCCGACTGCTCGACGTCGACCTCGCCGACCGCGAAACCCTGCTTCGCGGCGAGCACGGGCAGCAGCCGGTGCTGATCCCCGTAAATCGTGATCTCCTTCGCGACACGGCGGTTCAGGACCCGGGCGCCGCAACCGAGATCGCGGAAGGATTCGCCGGTCACGAGCTTCAGCAGACGGTGAAAGCCGGCTCGGCGCCAGGCGTCGAGGCCGCTGCCGCGTCGCGGCCAGCGCCGCGCGACGACCATGTCGGCATCGTCGCTCGCCGCGAGCAGCTTCGGGATCTGTGCCCCTTCGATCTGGAAGTACGCGGGCAAAGTCAGAAGCCGCGCGCCGCGCGCGTTCGCGAAACCGACCATCAGCGCGGTCGCTTCCCCGAAAGCTTTGCCGAGCTTGACGACCTTGATCGGCTCACCCGCCTCGCGCAGCGCCGCAAGCCGCCCTTCGGGGTCGCGGTTGCGCCCGTCGAGGAC